>DASPRR010000566.1:0-6027 GCA_035624375.1 Thermodesulfobacteriota bacterium
CACGACCGGCGCCAGCCCCAGAGAGGGCTCGTCCAAAAGCAGAATCTTCGAGCTGGCCATCAGACCGCGCCCGATGGCCAGCATCTGAAGCTGGCCGCCGGACAACTGCCAGCCCAGACTTCCCTTGAATTTCTCGAGCTGGGGAAAGATTTGGAAGACGCGGGCAAGGTCCCTTTGAATCTCCTCCTTGGACGCCCGCTTCCTCGGCGTCGCGCCCAGCATCAGGTTGTCCGTCACGGTGAGCCCCGGAAAGATGCGCCGCCCCTCCGGCACACAGGCGATCCCGATCTCCGCGATGTCTTCAGCTTCCATCCCCGTGATGTCCTTCCCCAGGAACTCAATCCGGCCCTTAGTTGCCTTCAAGATGCCGGTGATGGTCTTGATGGTCGTGCTCTTGCCGGCACCATTTGCGCCGAGCAGGGCCACGATCTCGCCTTTAATAACGTCCAACGAAATGCCCTTGATTGCCTGAATGGCCCCATACCAGGTCTCGACTCCTTCGAGCTTAAGCATTGCTCACCTCCGTGCCCAGATAAGCGTCAATCACTTCCTGGTTATGTTCGACTTCCTCGGCGGAGCCCTCGGCGATCTTCTTGCCGAAGTTCAAGACCGTGATATGGTCGGACACATTCATCACCAGGCTCATGTCGTGTTCGACCAGCAAAATGGTGATGCCCCGGTCGCAGATCTGAAAGAGGAGTTCCACGAGCGCATCGGTCTCAGCAGCGTTCAATCCAGCCGCAGGCTCGTCCAGCAGGAGCAGTTTCGGGTCCGAGGCCAGGGCCCGCGCCAGCTCAAGCAGCCGCTGCTGTCCATAGGGCAGGCTGTTGGCCTGGGCAAACTCCTTCCCCTTCAGGCCCACGAAGGCCAACATCTCCAGCGCCTTCTTGCGCATGCTCGCTTCTTCGGCCTTCTGGGAGGGCGGCTGCAGAACGCTGGTGAGCAGACCCGACCGGGTGTGATAATGCTGGCCGATAAGGACGTTTTCCAAAACGCTGAGCTCGCCGAAAAGGCGGATGTTCTGGAACGTCCGGGCCATGCCCTGTGAGGTGATGTGATGCGACTTCTGCCCGCTGATGGCCTTCCCCTCCAGGAGGATTTCTCCGGCCGTCGGGACATACAGGCCACTGAGCATATTGAGGATCGTCGTCTTCCCGGAACCGTTCGGCCCGATCACGGCATGGATCATCCCCCTTCGGACCTCCATGTCCACTCCGTCTACTGCCCTGAGAGCCCCGAAGTGCTTGGCCAGCCCTTTGACCGTGAGCAGCACCTCGTTCGATCCAGAACAGTTAGAAAATGTGGCCGGAAGCGCGGCATCCGGGCTCTTCAGGGTGGAGGTGGCTGCCGCAACCCGCCGGGCCGCCGTCGAACCGTCCCTCCACCACTCCCGCAGCCGCGCACTGACGGGCAGGTTCTTCACCAGGCCGGCAATCCCGCTCGGCATGAAGATCATGATGAGTATGATCCCCGCGGCATAAACCATCATATAGGAATCCTTTAGAAACCGCAGAACCTCCGGCAGGAGCGTAAGCAGGATGGCCCCCACGATGGAGCCGATCGCCGAGCCATTTCCCCCCAATACGGCCATGACCAGCATGATCACCGACTGCTCAAAGGAAAAGGTGTCCGGACTGATGTAATGCGAACCACTATGGGCGAACAGCCAGCCCCCGAATCCGGCGTAGCCCGCCGAAAGCGAAAAGGCCATAATCTTGTAGTAGGTAGTATCCACCCCGGCTGTCCCGGCCGCCATCTCGTTCTCCCGGATGGCCATGAAGGCGCGGCCCATACGGGAATCTTTGAGATGGATGGCGCCCCAGGTCAGAAGAACCAAAGCAACCGCCGCCACATAGAAAATGGTGCCGGGGTCTTTCAACTCCAAGGACCCGATCCAGGGCGAAGGAATCTTGGGGATGCCGTCGGAACCATTGGTCAGCCAGATCGCATTGACTAGGATGAGCTGGAGGATGACCCCGAACCCGATCGTCGCCATGGCCAGGTAGTGGCCAGACAGTTTGAGGGTGGGAATCCCCAGCAGGATCCCGAAGAAGGCCGCCACGAAGAAGGCGGCGAACATGCCCGCCCATACGGGCAAACCCAACTGGGTGGTGAGAATGGCCGAGGTGTAGGCGCCCACTCCCCAGAACGCCGCCTGGGCCAGCGACAGTTGACCCGCGTATCCCAGTACGATGTTCAATCCCAGGCAGGCAATCGAAAAGCTGATGGCCAGGTTGATCAGGTTCATCCAGTAGTTACTCGTTACCAGACGGGGGAAAATCAAAACGACCACGGCCAGAGCGGCAGGAACGAGCAGGCTTTTTGTGCGTGTGTTCATCGGTTCACCCTCTATGCCTTCTCGGCGATCTTCTCGCCGAAAAACCCTTGCGGACGCAAAAGCAGAACCAGGATCAGGATGATGAAGGCGAAGGCGTCACGATAGGCAGTGGACACGTAATAGGCCGCGAATACCTCGATCACGCCCAGAAAAATCCCCCCCAGGATCGCCCCGGGGACACTCCCGAATCCTCCCACAATGGTCGAGCAGAATGCCTTGAGCCCGATCATCGCGCCCATATCCTTGGTCACGAAAAAAATGGGCCCGACCAGGATTCCGGCCGCCGCCCCCAGAATCGAACTGTAGGCAAAGGTAATGGCGATCATCGTCGTCACCCGGATGCCCAGGAGCCGCGCCGTCTGTTTGTCCTGCGCCGTGGCCAGCATCTTTTTGCCCAGCAGAGTCTTTTCGAAAAAGAAGTACTGGAAGCCGAGCAGGGCCAGGGTGCAGATGATGATCACAATGTACTGGGGGTCCACGAGCACTCCCAGCATGTTTACTGCGGTCGCGGAGGTTGGCCGCGGCATCGACAACGGCTCCGCACCAAAGATCATCTGAGCCCCGTTCTTCAGAAAGATGCCCACGCCGATGGTGCTGATCACGACCGGCAGGAAGCTACGGTTCCGCAGCGGATAGTAGGCGATACGCTGGAAGACAATGCCGAAGGCACCCATGAAGACGACGGTGATCACGCAGGTCAGGGCGAGGGGGATTTTCAGGCTGCTCAACAGCCACACGGCTACAAAGGCCGGGACCATCGCAAACTCCCCCTGCGCAAAGTTGACGACATTGACTGCATTGAAAATCAGGACAAATCCCAGGGCAACCAAGGCATAGATCGAACCCATGGCCAGACCTGCGGCTACCATTTGAAGATTTGTGGACCAATCCATTCAATGCCTCCTTAAAAAGACACGTCCAGTCCCGGCATGTCGCCATGCCGCTGGACTGGACGTCTCTCTTCTCGATACGGGCGCCGGGAGGTGATTATTTCTTACCCAGGTTGATGATCTTCAGGAGTTTCTGCTGGCCTTTCTCGATCTGGACAATGCTTACCTCGCTCAGGCCGTCGCCGTTCGGGGTAAAGGAAAAATTGCCTTGAACACCCTTATATCCCTGGGTGGCCAGGATGGCTTGACGGATTTTGTCGCGATCTTCTCCAGCCTTCTTGATGGCGTTGACCAGGATGTTCAGACCGTCATAGGCCCAAACGCTGACATTGTCGTACTCCTCGTTGTTGTACTCTTTCTTGTAAGCCGCGGCGAAGCGCTTGTTCTCCTCGGTCACGCCAGGCACGAAATCGACCACGGCCCAAATCCCCTCGGCGGCCTCCTTGGCGAGGTTCAGGGCGTCTCTCGATGCGGCGCTGGGCGAACCGAGAAACTTGAAGGGAGAGCCGAGCTGGCGCATTTGGCGCTGGATCACCGCCGTGGCTTCCTGGTGCCCGTAGAAAATCAGGATCTCCGCTCCTGCGTTCTTCATGGCCAGGAGCTCAGCGGTAAAGTCCTTCGCCGCTGTCTGGGACTTCTCCCTTTTTACCACGGTCAGACCCGCCTCCTTGGCGCTTTTTTCCACCAGGTCGGCGCCGCCGGTGCCGAAGGCGTCCGAATCGTGCAAGAGTCCGATCTTGGTGAACTTGGTGTCTTCCTTGATGTACTTCACCATGGCTCCGGCGGCGATGGAGTCATCGGGCCGCACGCGGAATATCCATGGGTTTCCCTGCCTGGTAAGGCTGACATTGGTGGCGCCGATAAAAGTGGGGACGCCGTAATTCTTGATGGCATCCGACGTGGCAAAGACCTGGGTGCTGTAAAGGAAGCCCATCAGGGCCAGCACCTTCTCCTGATCCACCGCCTTCTGCAGGGACGCCAGCGCGCCGGGGTTAGTGGATTGGTTGTCGACAACCCGGAGATCGATCTTCTTGCCGTTCACCCCGCCGGCGGCATTGATCTCCTTGAGGGCCAGTTTAATCGCCTTCATTTGGAGAGATCCCGATGCCGCGTGTTGACCGGTGATGGGGGGAGTAAATCCGATCCGAATCTCGTCGGCAGCCATCGCAATGCTGCTGAATGATAAAATCAGCGAAATCGACAGCAAAGCAACTCCAAAGACCTTGAAATGTGACATGCACTTTCTCCTTTTGTTGGTTAGTGCTCCCCACCCTGTGGGGAAAGCAAGAAGATATTAGATTACCTCTTCCAAAAATGTCAAGAATATAGAGTAAAGAAAATGGTCAGGTTTCAACCCATGACAAATCGGGGTGATCCTTGATCCGGTACGAGAGAAATTCTTCAGGGGGTATTTATTGGCCCGGCCTCTCCGAATCAAATTCCCTTCTCTTGGAAACCCCGCGAGGCAATTTATCCCAAGTCCTTTGCCCTCTAAACGGGGCTTCGGAAGACGCTTCTCCTTCCTCGTCTCTCGGAGCTATCAATTCTTTTTTAAACTGAAATAAGGTAAAATGGCTTTTCTATTATCACCATCGACGCGCGCCTTCTGTAGGATTCAGGAGGCAAAACAGAAAATGGGGAAGTCTATCGGGCCTCATGAGGAATGGTAAAAGGCTAAAGCGTCAGCGGTTCCAATGAGAAGCCAATGAGAGGGAGCGAAATGAACCATCGAGAGAGAATGCGCCTGGCGATTCGAGGAGAACTCCCGGATCAGCTTGCCTATGTTCCCAGAATCGACTTGTGGTACAACGCCAATTCCCGGGCGGGAACGCTGCCGGAAAAACACAAGGGACGGACCCAAGACGAGATTTCCCGGGCCGAAGGGTGGGCTCTGCATAAGGTTTTGGCGGATCTCCTCGATCAACGGGGACCCGAAGATATGCTCCATCGCGATTTGGGGATCTATGCCACCCGGCAAGCAGCCTTCCGTTACCGATTTTCCCACGCCGTGGATATCCGGGTCACCCGGGAGGGATTTGAAACGCGGATTGAATACCATACTCCCGTGGGAACGGTGAGGACACGGCAGGTCTACACGGAAGACCTCAAGAAGGCCGGATCGACCATTCCCTTTCTGGCCGAGCATGCCATAAAGGAAAAGGGGGACTACCGGGTTCTGGCTTATCTCTTTGAAAATCTGGAGCTGATCCCCGATTATGGGGATTGGGAAAAGTGGGCCGCCGGGGTGGGCGAAGACGGGGTCTGTGCGGCTTGCATCACGCCGGCAGCTTCCCCGATGCACCATATCCAACGGGAGTTCCTGGACCCCACGGACTTTTACTTCCATTATCACGACAACTACAAAGAGATGACCCTGCTGGCCGAATCTATGAAAGCGCATTTTGAGCAGCTTTTAAAAATCGCTGTCGAGTGCCCGGCGGAATTGATTTTCTGGGGGGGCAATTTCGACGACATGATCACCTATCCCCCATTCTTCGAAAAAGAGATTCTTCCGTGGATGCAGAGGGTATCTCACGTCCTCCATGATCGGGGGAAGCTGGTGCATTCCCACTGCGACGGAGAGAATCAGGGGCTCTTGGACCTGATCCGTAACTCCGGGATCGACATGGCGGAGGCCATCTGTCCCTATCCCATGACCAAAGTCCCCATAGAGGAATACTACCGGAGGTGGGGAGACCGCTTGACCCTTTTCGGCGGCATCCCCTCCAATATGTTGCTGGCCGATATGACTCCGGAGGAGGAATTTGAGCGGTATCTGGACCATCTGTTCAAGGCGAT
>DASPRR010000571.1:0-3290 GCA_035624375.1 Thermodesulfobacteriota bacterium
CGAATTCCGTGGTCGCCGTCTTTCCCAGTACGATGGCCCCGGCCTGCTTGAGCCGCAGGACGGCAGTGGAATCAAAAGAGGGGACAAAATCGGCTAGGACCTTCGACCCGCCCGTGGTCTTCACCCCTGCCGTATAGAAAATATCTTTGACCCCCAGGGGAATTCCATGGAGGGGGCCGCATTTTCTTCCTCGGGCGATTTCCTTTTCGCAACGCCGGGCTTCTTCCAGGACCATCTGACGGTCCAGGGTCACCCAGGCCTGGATGGAAGGCTCCAGGGCATCGATGCGTTTCAGGAGCGATTCAGCCAGGGCCACCGGAGAGAGTTTCCTCCGATGAATCTGCCGGATCATTTCGGTTAAGGTGAGACGGTACGGCTCTGTCATTTCCACCTCCGACCCAACAAGCATAGGGCATAGAGCATAGAGAAAGAAAGATACGCCATGCGCTATGCCCTATGCTCTTGGCCTTTTTCACCGTGCGAAAGAAGGTTCTTCCTCCATCTCCAGAGGGTAATTCTCGATCACGACGAGGGCCCGGGCGAGGTCCCGAAGCGAAGCTTCTAGGACCTTGGCCCTTTCCTCTCCGTATTTTTTTATCGCCGAATCTTTCAAGATCATGAGGAGGGTTTCTTCTTTCGTGGGGGCAGGCATTCTCATCCTCCTTTTCTCTCAAAGCGCCATTTCAAACCAGGGGATATTTTCCATGCTTCGCCGCCGAATGGAAGAGGGCCACGATTTTTTCCGGGGAGACGTCCGGTTGGATGCTGTGGCAAGAGGTGAATAGATATCCGCCTCCTCGGCCCAGGGTCCGAATCATCCGCCGGACTTCTTCCTCGACCTCCGCCGGGGTAGCCCGGGGAAGAAACCTCTGGGTGTCAATGGCTCCGTGGAAGGAAAGAACCTTCCCGTACTTTTCTTTGAGGCGATGCGGGTCCATGTCCCTGGCGCTGGTCTGAACGGGGTTGATCACCTCCACCCCCAACTCCACATAATCGTCCAGGAAGGCGTACACCGACCCGCAGGTGTGGACGCAGACCTTGGCCTGCGTGTTTTCCCTGATGGCCTGAAAAATCCGCCGGTGGCAGGGTTTCACGTACCTGCGGTAGAGGTCGGGGGAGATCAGGGGGCCGTCCTGCCCGCAGAGGTCTTCATAGTAAATGACCATCTGGATGTATTCGCCCACCGCCTTCAGGTAGTTGCGGTAGACCCCCACGTAGAAATCGGTCAATTTCCGGAAAAGGGCTTCGGTGAATTCCGGATGGAGGATCATATCCATGAAAATATTTTCCATCCCCCTCAGGTGCCAGGTCATGTCGAAGACTCCGACGCCCGTTAGCCCCTCGGCTATCAGGGCATAATCCGTCTCCCGGAAAAGCTTCTGGGCCTTCTCCTTCAGGCCCTCATAACGGCTGGGCTCGTTGGGGTCCGGCCAGGGGAACTTTTCGATTTCCGCCATTTCGGCGGTTTCCATGGGGTGAGCGCCGGGAAACGTATACAGGGACCCGGGCGCTTTGGTCCAGGGAACGCCCCATTCATCGATCACCGTATATGCGTCCACCCGTTCCCTTTTCCAGCTCTTGGGGACATTCACCCGGAGATACACTGTATCCACGTGCAATGCCTGGATGATCTCCTCGTCGGGAATGATGTGCTCGTCGGCAAAATGACGGATTCGTTTATCCCGGGCCAGGCCCAGGTATTCCTTCAGCCGGTCATAAGCATCCACGGTTCGGATCGTTGAAGCAATGGAGCCCAGATCGATGGGCACCCGGTCGGGCTCCTTGTGGTCGAGGGCCAGGATGACCCGCTCCCGGGAAGTGAGAGCCTTCATTCAATTCCTCCGTTTTGCGAAAAGACTGGCGTTCGTGAGCCGTCCGTCCTCATTCGCTTGATGGACCTTCCCACTTGCTCCGAACCCCGTAGGGGCGGGTTTCAAACCCGCCCCTACTTGGAATAATCCCCATTATTTGCCGAATCGGTCCCAGTGGACTTTTTCCTTGCGGTACTTGGTGTGAGGAGAGGGAGACTCGGCCGGATACCCAACGGCGATGATACAGAGGACTCCCAGCCTTTCCGGAGCCCCCAGGACCTTGCGGACGGTCTTGGCGTCGTGCTCTTTAATCCCACACCAGACCGTTCCCAAGCCGAGGTTGGCCGCCGACAGCAGGAGGTTTTCGGTCGCTGCAGCGCAGTCCTCCGCCCACCATTCCGAGCCTTGGTCCCCCATCACCACGATGGCCGCGGGGGCGTCGGCTACCATGTAGACCCAAGTGTGAACGCGGGAGAGGTCCTGTTTGACCTTGGGATCGCGGACCACGACAAACTCCCAAGGCTGGGCATTGTTGCCGCTGGGGGCGGCCATGGCCGCTTTCAGGAGCAGGGTTAAGGTCTCTTCAGGAATCGTCTTTTTCTGGAAGCGGCGGACACTCCTCCGCCGACAGATAAAATCCAGGACATCTTCGGGTTCCATAATCTACCCCTCGGACAGATTTTTCACGCAACGGAAGCCCAGCCAGTGGGCCCCGTTCACCTGGTCTTCGGCGGACCACCGGACCGTAGTACGCACGAAAGTGGCACTTCCCAAAAAGCACCCTCCGCGCATGGGGAGATGACCTTCGATCCAGGCTCCCTCGCACATCTCCCAAACATTTCCCGACATGTCGTAGCAACCGTAAGGGCTGACTCCTTGATGGAACCGGGTTACGTCCGTAGTTCGGTTGATCCCCAACTCGCTGCAGTTGCAGTAGCCGGGGTAAAAATCGTTTCCCCATGGCCACCACCGCTGGTCCTTCCCCCGAGCCGCCTTTTCCCATTGAGATTCCGTGGGGAGGCCCTTCCCCGCCCAGGCCGCATACGTGCGGGCATCCTCCCACCCCAATCCCACTACCGGCTGAAGGGGCTCATTCCATCCCTCTTTCCCCCACAGAACCGGGGTGCGATGTCCGGTTTCCTTAATGAATTTCTCGTACTGATAGTTGGTAACCGGATGGATGTCGATGTAATAAGCCTCCAGGTTGACTCTGCGGGCCGGAACTTCGGTCATGAAGACGGGATTCTGGGAACCGTCGAGGATGAAGACCTGGTTGAGCTCATTCTCCGTGATTCCCTGGGTGAATTCGCCCGCGGGGATCAGGACCATTTCGGCGGAGTCGACGGGGGAGACGATCTTAGGGGGAAAAGGCGGGACCCGGACCAAATCCGTGACGGACCAGAAATTCTTTTGGGCCACTGAAGTCCCCTCCGGAATTTTTTGGGGCTAATTATAGCTTATTTGAGGAAGAGGGCAAGA
>DASPRR010000594.1:0-15414 GCA_035624375.1 Thermodesulfobacteriota bacterium
GATGCGGAAGACATCGGGAGTCGAGCGAATTTTGCTCATTGTCGCAGGGTTTATTCTGGTGTACCCTAATCCGATAGCGGATTTGCTGGGCCTGTCTCTCGCCGGCGGAGTGGCTTTCAGGCAATGGCAGACTCGACCGAGGAAGCAGTGATTTGTGTCAGTGTCAGTGATTAGGGAAGAAAAGCACGGGTCAGCGATCGGCGTTCAACCATCCGCCCTTAATTAAATTTTCTGGTTCCTTGACGGCACCGGATTTTTTTTACTGACACTCACACTGACACTGACACTGTTTTTTATAAGGACGGAATCATGAAACCATTAAAGCCCTTTTCCTATTTTGATCCCCAGGATTTGCCGACAGTAAGCAAGCTCCTGATCGAACAAGGAGAGGGAGCTCACCTCCTTGCGGGGGGAACAGACCTTCTGGTACGCATGAAGAAAGGGGAGATCAGCCCATCCACTTTGATCAATCTGAAGCGCGTTCAGGGGCTAAACGGGATCGAAAGGAAACCGGAAAAAGCGTTAACCATCGGCGCTCTGACTCCCATTTCCGCGCTGGTGCAATCCTCTTTGATTCAATCGGAATCTCCGGTCTTGGCCCAGGCGGCAGGGCTGCTCGGCTCCCCTTCGATTCGCAATTTGGCCACCCTGGGGGGAAATATCGGCAGAGCCTCCCCCGCTTCCGACATGGCCCCTCCTCTGATGGTCTTGACTGCTCGCATCTTGGTGGAGGGCCCCGGGGGAAAAAGGGAGCTTCCCCTGGAGGCCATTTTTGCCGGCCCGGGAAAGACAAATCTTAAGCCGGGAGAAGTGATGGCTTCTTTCCGGGTACCGAAAATGCCTCCCCTTTCGGCGGCGACTTACTTGAAGCTCGGCCGGCGGGAAGGGATGGATTTGGCTTTGGTCGGAGTAGCTGTCTTTCTTAAGCTTGATGAAAAGGGAGAAACAACAGAGGCCCGGGTCGCCCTGGCTTCCGTGGCCCCGATCCCGGTCCGGGCCCGGAAAGCCGAGGAAGAGCTCCTTTCCGGCCCCATGACCGAGGACCGGGTCCGGAGAGCCGCCCTGGCCGCAGTGTCTGATTCATGCCCCCTCTCCGATATGCGGGCCAGCGCTTCTTACCGGAAGGAGATGACCCGGGTCTTGGCCAGCCGGGCAATTGAGGAGGTCCGGCAGATGGCCAGGGGAGGAATCGTCCATTGAAAGTCAACATCAACCTAATGGTAAACGGCGAGGACTGGGAGCTCGAGGTGCACCCCCAAACCACCCTGCTGGAGCTTCTTCGGGATCATCTGCATCTCACTGGGACAAAAGAGGGCTGTGGCCTGGGAGACTGCGGAACCTGCATCGTCCTTATGGAAGGCCAACCGGTGAACTCCTGTCTGGTGCTGGCGGTCGATGCCGACCGACGAAAGATAACCACCGTCGAGGGGCTGGAGCAAAATGGTCAGCTCCATCCCCTGCAGGAGAAATTTTTGGAAAAAGGAGCGGTGCAGTGTGGTTTCTGTTCCCCGGCTATGGTCCTTTCCGCCAAGTCGCTTCTCGACCGGAACCCCGCCCCCAGGGAGGAAGAGATCAAGGAAGCGCTTTCCGGGGTTCTCTGTCGTTGTGGGTCCTACAAGAAAATCATAGAGGCCGTTCGGGCGGCCGGCGGAGCAATACAGGAAGGCTTGGGAAATGAAAAGTGAGTACGTGGGGAAAAGGGTTCCCCGGGTCGAAGGCCTGGAAAAGGTCACCGGTCGGGCGGCCTATAGCGTGGATGTGGAGCTGCCTGGAATGCTTTACGGGGCGGTTCTGCGGAGCCCCCTGGCCCATGCAAGGATCACGGCCATTGACCTCTCGGAGGCCTGGAAGGCCCGGGGGGTCAAGGCCATCGTTACTGGAAAAGATTTTCCCTTTCTCTTCGGCGGCATGCTCCGCGACCAGCCTTTCCTGGCCATCGACCGGGTTCGCCACGTGGGGGAACCGGTGGCGGCTGTGGCGGCCACCACGGAGGCCGAGGCCCGGGAGGCGGCGGGAAAGATCAAAGTTCAATACGAGGAACTACCGGCTGTCTTCGATCCCCGGGAAGCCCTGGCCGAAGGGGCCCCGATCCTCCATGAAAAGCTCGGAGAGTACGTCGTCGTCGGCCCGTATAAGAACATCCCGGGGACCAACGTCTGCACCCTCCGCACCTTTTCCCTGGGAGACATAGCAGCGGGCTTCGCCCAGTCCGACGAAATTTTTGAGGATGAATTATACATCCATACGGTCGCCCATACCCCCATGGAGACCCATGCGGCCGTGGCCCAGTTCATCCCCACCGAAAAGAAGTATGTGATCTGGTCCTCCACTGACCGGCCCTTCCGTCTGGCCAAGGAGCTGGCCGATGCCCTGGGAATCACCCTCAACCAGGTACGTTTCATCTCTACCTTCTCGGGCGGCGGATTCGGCGGGAAGGGGTCCATGGTTGCCGAGGCCGTGGCTCTCCCACTTGCCAGGTACAGCAAAGGAAGGCCGGTGAAAGTGGTCTTCTCCCGGGAAGAAGAATTGACCGCTTCGCAAACCCGCCATGCCGCCTACCTGAAGCTCAAAACGGGGGTCAAGAAGGACGGGACCCTCGTCGCCCGGCGGGCGGAAATCCTCTGGGACAAAGGAGCCTATTCCTCTAAAGGGCCCGATGTGGGCCATCGGGGAGGGCTGACCATCTTCGGACCCTACCGCATTCCCCACCTGGAACTGTTCTCCCGCATGGTGTACACCAATAAGCAGCCGGCCGGCGCCTACCGGGGCTTCGGCACCACTCAGGTGACTTGGGCTTGTGAGGTACATATGGACCGGATCGCCCGCGGGTTAAAGATGGACCCATTAGAGTTCCGCCTGAAAAACGGGTACGTCGAGGGAGACCGCTACATCAACGGGCAGGTCATGGATGCCGTGGGACTCAAGGAAACCCTGGAGAGAGCCGCCCGGGAGATCGGTTGGGGTGCGCCTAAGCCCCAAGCGTCGGGAACCCGATTCCGGGGAAGGGGCCTGGCGTCCATGATCAAGGGAACTGCGACCCCCACGGAATCTTCGTGTTTTATCAAAGTGAATCCCGACGGGAGTCTTACCCTCCTCACCAGCTCCGTGGAAATCGGCGCCGGGCAGAAGACGGTCCTGGCCCAGATCGCCGCCGAGACCATCGGTGTGTCCATGGATTCCATCTCCATTCCCAACCCGGATACGGCCATCACCCCCTACGATACGGGCGTTTCTTCCAGCCGCACCACCTACCATATGGGGAATGCGATCCAAATGGCCGGCCAAGAAATCCGGAGGAAGATTTTGGAAGTGGCCGGGGAAATCCTGAAAACCGACCCCGCCCACCTGAGTCTCTCCCGGGGCATAATTTTCGAAGAAAACGGGAGTGAACGGTTGACCCTGAAGGAACTTTTTTCCAGGAAATTCGGGGGAAGGGGCGGCGGCCTGGTCGCCGAGGGTCGATTCTCCCCCGCGGGCTCTCCCCTGCTGGCCGCGGGAGGAAAAGAGGCAATGAGCAGCATCTTCTGGATGTTCGCCACCCACGCGGCCGAGGTGGAGGTCGATCGGGAGACTGGAGTGGTCAAGGTGCTGAAAATCGTGGCCGCTCATGACTTGGGAACGGCCATCAACCCCGTAGGGTGCGAACAGCAGATCGAAGGCGCGGCGATCATGGGTCTTTCCAATACCCTCTTGGAAGAATTTAAGACGGAAAGGGGCCGGATTTTGAATGACAACCTGGCCGATTATAAATTAGCCACCATCAAGGACCTTCCCGAAATCGTCCCCATCCTCGTGGAGACCTTCCACCCCGAGGGGCCTTTCGGCGCCAAGGGCATCGGGGAGCCTGCGGCCGCTTGCACCGCACCGGCCATTGCCAACGCCATTTTCGATGCCATTGGGATTTGGATCAAAGACCTTCCCATCACTCCAGAGAAAGTTCTGGAGGCCTTACGCCGGGGAAAAAATGAAGGCAGCTTAGAGACCCCTACCCCGGAATGACAATATATGTTTCCCGGTTGTATTCGCAAGTACAAAGAGGAGGATAAGAGAAGATGAAGGTCATCACCATCGCTGACCTTTCCGGAATTGTGCCGCCGGATCACTTTGATCTGCTTAGCTACCGGATCGTGGAACCCAGCATCGGGGCCAAAGCCATGGGGGCTTCTCTGGGCCGCATGGAGCCCAAGGGCCGGACCGGCCCTCACGCCCATGAGAATGCGGAGCAGCTTTTTGTGATCTTGAAGGGGGAAATGTTGATGAAGACCGACCGGGGAGAAGCCAGGCTGAAGGCCGGTCAGGCGGCTTTCATTTACCCCGGAGAGGTGCATGAGAACTACAACGTGGCTGACGGGATCACCGAATACCTCGTGGTCACGAGCCGCTTTGGAGTCTGAGAAAAGGCTTCGGGAAAAGACTGATCAGGCGCAGATGAACGCAGATAGAAGCAGATTTTGTATATGCCAAAAACTAAAAATATTTCCCTCCCCCCTTTGAGAGACTGTATCATAATCCGTTCATGGTTCGACAAGCTCACCATGAACGAATGAGCGCAGTAGAATTCAGTCACTTGGCCGTTCGTCCGCTCGGCTGAGCTCGCGACGAAGCCTGAGCCTGTCGAAGGGCGAATGGGGGATTACGACACAGTCTCTTGACGGGGAGGGCGAGGGGTGAATCGAGAGAGTTCTGCGACATCTGCAGATCGATAGTCCAAGGGATTCTTGTCATTTCCTGAGCGACTGAAAACCATGCAAAGGAGGGTTCCAATGAGAGCAAAGAAAATTTGGCGATTTTGGGGCGCGGTTCTGCTCCTTGGGGGAATCCTCACCTTCGGCTCAGCTCCTGCCCAGGCGGCCTCTCCTGCCGGCGTTCTGAAGGAAGCCATACATTGGGGGCTTTCCGCCGATTGGCTTGACCCGGCCACCAACCCCGGCCTCGTTCCTTCACAGATCACCCTCTACCTCCTCCATGACGCCCTTTTGAAGCCCATGCCCGACGGCACCTACTCCCCCTGCCTGGCCGAGTCGTGGAGCATCAGCCCGGACTCGAAGGTCTATGAATTCAAGCTTCGCAAAGGCGTGAAGTTCCACAATGGGGACCCCCTGACCGCCGAGGATGTGATCTTCAGCTTCCAGCGGTACAAGGCGAGCCAGGCGAAAATCATCCAGGGAAAGACCGAAAAGGTGGAAGCGGTGAATTCCCACCTTGTCCGCTTCACCTTCAAGGAGCCTTTTCCCGACTTCCTGGAATCTCTTCTCCCGGGGGCGACGGCCATCGGCTGGGTGGTGCCCAAAAAATACGTAGAGAAGGTGGGAGAGGCGGGCTACAAAAAGCATCCCATCGGCGCGGGGCCGTATAAATTTGTGGAATTTGTCACCGGCGTCAGATTGGTGGGGGAAGCTTTTGAAGAATACTGGCGGAAAGTGCCGCCCATCAAGAGAATGGAGTTTTATGTCATCACCGAGCCCGCCACCCGCCTGGCCATGGCCAGAAGGGGTGAGGTCGACATTGCCACCCTTATGCAGGGCGTCTTTTATGAGGATTTAAAAAAAGACCCAAACCTCAGAATGCTCCCCCCTTTGAGCCCGACCCGGTGGCTCGTGTACCTGGCATCCCAGTGGGACCCGAAATCTCCCTGGGCGGATGCGAGAGTACGGAAGGCTGCAAGCCTGGCCATAGACCGGAAGACCCTGGCCGATGTTCACATGCCCGGTTGCGGCCCGATCGGATCGATCGCCTTGGAAGGAGACCCGATGGGACTGGATTTTCCCGCCGACCCCTATGACCCGGAGCGGGCCAAAAAGCTTCTGACCGAGGCGGGATATGCGAAGGGATTTCACGGGGGGAAGTTTTACCCCTACCAGGGAGGATACTGGCCCTATGGTGAGCAGATCGCCAACTACTGGAAGGCCATCGGCATCAACGTCGATACGATTCTCCTAGACCGGCCGGCCTGGTTCGCCAACCGGCAGGGGGGAAAGATGAAAGGCGGCATCTTCATCGACAATTCCCAGGCCGCCACCATCGGAGGACGCCTGCTCTACCTTTTCGGTTCCACCTCTTACGGAAATTATCCCGACGTCCAAGGGTTATGGGATCAATACCAGCGGGAAGTGACGCCCAAGGGGCGGAAGGAAATGATCGAGCACATACAGAGGCTCATTTACGACAAGACCATGTTCATCCCCCTAACCTCGACCAATTCGCCCGCGGCTCTTGGCCCCCGGGTGAAGGGGAACCCCTACCGGATTCAGCCGCTCATCTGGTTCACGGCCCCCTTTGAGGACATGGAACTTGTCCAATAAGAAGGCTTCGGACCCGGCCGAATGTTAGCTCGCAACGCCGTCGAAGGGGCGGTTTGCGAACTGCCCTTACGGGCATTGCCCCACACCCCCTTTTTCCGCCAATGGGAGAAATAAAGATGGGAAGCCAAGAAAAGAGTTGGAAAGTCCTGGAAGGGAGAAGGGTTATCGATGGAAAGGGTGGCGAGGTCCCCCGGGAAGCCTGCGTCCTCATAGAGGGGCCCCGGATCAAAGCGATTGGGGCGGCAAAGGACCTGCGTATTCCCAGGGGTGCACAGGTGATTTCCCTGCCCGATTGCACTCTAATGCCCGGCATGATGGATATCCACCTGCACACCTCGGCCTACAACATCCTCACTTTCCAAAACCCCAGGGCGGCCCATTTCGAAACAACCCCCCAACTCCAGATGCTTTACACGCTGCTCCACGCCCAGATGTGCTTCGAGATGGGTTTTACGACTTTGAGGAACCACCCCTGGGTGACCGCGTACGGCGGCCCTAACACGGCGGAGCTGGTGGCTATCCGGGACGCCATCCAAGCCGGGGTCTTCGCCGGACCCAGGCTCCTGGTCGGCGGCCATGCCATCATCACCAATTCCCACCTGGACCTCCTCCATCCAGGGATGGCTCTCCGGCAGCCCGGGTTGACTGCGGACGGGCCTTGGGAGCTTCGCAAGCTCGTTCGCTCTCAACTGAGAACGGGCTGTGATTACATCAAGACCTGCGCCTCCGGAGGGGGTGGAACGGAAAAAGAGGAACCCGACATCCAGAACATGACCCAGGAGGAGCTGGACGCCGTCGTCGACGAAGCCCACGCCTTCCACAAGCGTTGCGCCTGCCATTGTTTCACCCCCACCGCCCAGCGCATGGCCGTAAGAGCCGGGGTGGACACGATCGAGCACTGCGTGTTCACCGATGAAGAGGCCATTGCCATGATAAAGGCGGAGGATAAAATCATCGTCCCTACCCTGGCCCACCGGTCCGACCGGGCCATTGAGGTACGGCGAAGAGCCGGCAGTTCGGAGTTCGTCCTGAATAAGATGAAGAAGATTCAACCCTACAGCGAAGAGACCTTCAAGAAATTCCACCAAGCAGGGATCAAAATCGCCCTGGGCACGGATACCCAAATCGACCCCGAAATGGGCACCAGCGCCCATGAACTGGAGGTCTACGTGGATTATGGGATGACCCCTATGGAGGCCATCCAAACCGGCACCCGCAACGCCGCAGAGGCCCTTGGACTGGAGCAGGAGACCGGGACGCTGGAAGAGGGGAAATGGGCGGATATCATCGCCGTGGAAGGGAACCCGCTAAAGGACATCCGGGTTCTGCAGGACAAAAGGAAGATACAGATGGTCATGAAAGAAGGAAAGGTTTTCGTTTTTCGCAAACCCGGGCAGGAAAAATATGTGATTCACGATCAGGAATGGGGGTGGAAGCGAATCTAGATGGGAGTTGAGAGTTGGAAATTGAGGGTTGGAGGTTGCAAAGGGTTTATCATCCGCGAGGGAACGAGAGATGACCACTGATTTGTTTCAGTTAGTACTCAATGGACTTTTGTTAGGGGGGGTTTATGCTTTAATTAGCATCGGCCTTACTTTGATTTTCGGGGTTCTGGAGATAATCAATTTCGCTCATGGCGAATTCTTGATGCTTGCCATGTATGCAACCTTCTGGTTGTTCCAGCTCTATGGCGTAGATCCCTATTTGAGCATTGTGATTATCCTTCCTGTATTCTTCCTGATTGGATTATCAATCCAAAGAATTACCATCCAGCCGGTCCTGAATTCACCTCCTCTGAACCAGATCTTCACCACGATCGGATTATCCTTGATCCTCCAGAACGTCGCCCTCTTCTTCTTCAAGGCGGATTATCGGACGGTTAAGACCTCTTACTCCGATCTTGGCCTAAATTTCGCCGGATTGATCATCAGCTTTCCGCGCATGGTCGCTTTCATTTTAGCCATGGGATTCATCGGCGCCCTATTAATTTATTTAAAAACCACGTATACCGGCATGGCAATCCGGGCGTTAGCCCAAGAAAGAAGGGCTTCGATGTTAATGGGCATCGATGTCTATAAGACCTACCGAATTGCCTTCGGCATAGGCATTGCCTGTGTGGGCGCCGCAGGGTCTATTTTGATGCCCATTTATTTCGTCTTTCCAACTGTCGGTTCGCTATTCGTCCTGATCGCCTTTGTAGTTGTAATTCTGGGAGGTTATAACAGTCTCATAGGGTCTCTTTTCGGAGGTCTTATAATCGGAATTATCGAGGGGTTTAGCGGCTTTTTCATATCTCCCCATCTTAAAGAAGCGGTGTATTTCATTATTTTTATATTTATTTTATTGTTTAAGCCTACGGGCCTTCTGGGGCGGAAGTAAAAGAAGAAGCCCCTGACTGAAATCAAGCCAAAGGAAATTGTTGGGAAATGACTGCTATTGAAAAAGAATTCCCCCCCAAATCGAAAACTATCAGTGGGATGATTGGTTTGGCCCTGTTGGCCGTGATTGCCTTACCGCTCTTTATAAAGAATGAATTTTATCTGGACCTCATTGTTATGATCTTCTTTTGGGCGACCTTGGCCGGGGCATGGAATATCCTGGGAGGGTTTGCTGGGCAAATATCCTTGGGCCATACCGCCTATTTTGGAATCGGAGCTTACACCTCTACCCTTCTATATTTGAATTTCTCGCTCTCTCCCTGGATCGGTATGTTGGCCGGGGTTGGTCTCTCGGTACTCGTCGCCTTTGTCGTGGGATACCCATGCTTTCGGCTGAGCAGCCACTTTTTTGCACTGGCGACAATCGCTTTTGCCGAAGTGTTGCGCATGCTTTCTGCTTATTGGCGTGGATTGACCAAAGGAGGGTTAGGACTTTTAGTACCCTTTAAGCCCGGATTCGAATATTTCATGTTCAATAATAAATTGGCTTACGCGTATATTGCTCTCACCTTTATGTTATTAATGATATTTGTTACCTGGGCCATTAAAAGATCGCGTTTCGGATACTACCTCATCAGTCTCAGAGAAGACCAGGACGGAGCGGAAAGTTTAGGCGTCAATACTCATCGCTGCAAGACGGTTGCATTGATCATCAGTGTTGTGTTTACCTCCGTAATGGGGACATTTTATGCGCAATATTTCCAATTTATCGACCCAGAAATCTGTTTTTCAATTTCTTTATCGATTCAACTGGCTCTATTGTCGATCATCGGCGGACTGGGAACTTTGCTGGGACCGGTGATGGGTGCATTCCTCCTTACTCCGATCGATGTCCTCCTCAGGGGATGGCTGGGGGGAGTTTTCGCCGGGCTTAATTTGATTGTATATGGGGCAATTCTTATTGTAGCAGTTATGTATTTCCCCATAGGCGTTGGCGGTTGGCTCAAAATCAGATGGGAACGCCTACTCAGAGATCGAATGGTTACCCCTCCAATCCCATTAAAAATGGGGACGGCTTCTTCTCTTCTCCCTTCGATCTCGCCGGGAGGTAACAAGACAGACGACCTTCCCCTTTTGAGAGTTCGATCTTTCGGGAAACATTTTGGGGGTCTACATGCAGTGCGCAACCTATCTTTCCACATAAATAGAGGAGAAATTGTCGGATTAATAGGACCAAACGGAGCGGGAAAGACCACCATTTTCAACCTGATTAGCGGGTTCTATTCTGCGGATAGCGGGGAAATGGAATTCCAGGGGGAGAGGATAACCGGCTTGGCACCTCCTCATAGAGTATGTAGGAAGGGGATCGCAAGGACTTTCCAGATCGTTAAGCCTTTCAATAACATGTCTCTCTTGGAAAACATTATGGTCGGCGTTTTTTGCCGTATAAAGGACCCATGGGAAAGTAGAAAGGAAGCATTGAGAATCATAGACTTTGTTGGTTTAGGAAGACACCAATTTTCCCAGGCCTCCAGTCTTACCATCGCCGACCGAAAACGATTAGAATTAGCGAGGGCACTGGCGACAAAACCTGACTTGCTCCTATTGGACGAAGTCGTCGCGGGATTGACTCCGAAAGAAACGACCGGGCTGATGTCGATTATCAAGTCTATTTCCGCCCGGGGCGTTACCGTTTTGATGATCGAACATGTCATGAAGGCAGTCATGACCCTTTCCAGCCGTATTATCGTGATTCATCATGGGGAGAAAATTGCGGAGGGTACTCCGGCGGAAGTGGGGGAGAATAAAGCCGTGATTGACGCCTATCTGGGCAAAGGATTTCGAAGAGGGAAATAAAGTGCTTACATTGGAAAAAGTTGTGACTCATTACGGTGATGTTCGAGCCCTTCAGAATGTTTCTTTTAGGGTGGAGGAAGGACAAGTGGTTTCGATCATCGGGTCGAATGGTTCGGGAAAGAGCACTACTCTTAATACTATATCCGGTGTACTTCGTTGTTCTTCCGGGAGTATCCTTTTCAACGAGGAGAAGATTGATCAGGCATTCCCCCATCAAATTGTGGATGCTGGAATTGTCCAGGTTCCCGAAGGAAGAAGGCTCTTCCCGTATATGACGGTATACGAAAATTTGAAATTGGGATCTTTCAATTCTCGGGGGAGAAAAACCTTAAAGGAATCTATACAGGAGGTTTTCGGTTATTTCCCTATTCTGCAGGAACGGCGGAATCAAATAGCTGGGACCTTAAGCGGAGGGGAGCAACAAATGCTGGCCATAGGGAGAGGTTTGATGGCTAAACCCAAACTTTTGATGCTGGATGAACCATCTCTTGGCCTGGCTCCATTGGTAGTGGAACAAGTATTCGAAACCATAAAGCGGATAAACCTGCAAAAAATCACTATCCTCTTGGTGGAACAAGATGTTTTTCAAGCCCTCGCTTTGGCGAACTGGGCCTATGTCCTGGAAAATGGTTCCATCATGATGGAAGGGGGAGCAGAGGACCTCCTGAATAATCCCCAAGTTAAAGAGGCCTATATCGGAGTATAATTCATAGCGGATATCCGAAATTGCCGGAAAGGCATAAAGGGATGAGGCATCTTTCTCGAAACTTGAAACTCGGCGAAGCAAGGTTAAGAAGCTAGGGGGTGATCTCTGGCCTGGATTGCCTAAAGAACGGATTCAGCTAGAATAGGATTTAACGCCCATCCGGGGATATCTCAAATTTACTTCAAAAAGGGGGACTCGAAATGAAAAGCAAGACAGTCAAAGTCCTGGTTTATCTGGTGTTAAGTCTTTGTTGCATTGCTATTCCTACTGCTGGACTCACGCAAGAAGTTATCAAAATCGGGGCGCTGTATCCCTTTAGCGGGGCCATGGCCTTGTTGGGAACGCACAATTTCAACGGGGTCGAATTGGCAACTACCATGGTCAACGAAAAAGGCGGGATTCAAGGCAAGAAAATAGTTTTTGTGAAAGGGGATGTCCCCACCGCGGAGGCTGCCAGGAGTGAAGCAGAAAGGCTGATAAGCGTCGAAAAGCTGAAGGTCCTCATGGGCACCTATTCCAGCAGTCTCTCTTATGTGGCCACTGCGGTTGCGGCTAAACATAATGTACCTTACTGGGAAACGGAAGCCATTTCCGACCCGATTACCCAGAGAGGGTTCAAGTATCTTTTCCGAATTTCCCCGACGGGGAGTGAATTTGGAAATACAGCGGCAAATTTCTGCAATGAGATAATCTCCCCCAAACTGGGGATAAAGCCCAAAGATATGCGGGTTACCCTCATGTTTGAAGACTCCTTATTTGGAACTACGGTGGGTGAAACAGAACAAAAACGCCTGAAAGAGCTCGGATTTAACCTCCTTGCGGTCGATAGCTATAGCAGCCGCGTGACAGACCTATCCTCCTTGGTGATGAAATTCAAATCTCTGAATCCAGACATCATTGTGGCGTGTTCTTACCTTAATGACGCCATTCTGTTCCAGAAGCAGATGAAAGAATTGAAACTCTATGTGAAAGCTTTTGTGGGGTCTGGGGGGGGACATGGGATTCTTGACTTTGCCAAGGCCCTGGGGAAAGATTCGGACGGGATTTTCAGCTCCGATTTTCCTCTAATCAAAGACCCTTCCGTATTGGACCCCAAATTGGACCCCCCTTTGAAAACAGTTTTCGAACGCTATAAGGCCAAATATGGGGACCTTCCTGATTTGCACGCCATGTCGGGCTTTACCGCCGCAACAGTTTTTTATCAACACGTGCTTCCCCGGGCACTTTCTTTGGACCCCAATGATATTCGCAAAGCGGCCCTTGAGGTGGATATTCCGAACGGGAGTACTCATATGGGCTGGGGAGTGAAATATGCGGGAGAGGGTCATCCCATGATGGGAACCAACTTAAAAGCCTTTAATGTGATGATGCAGTGGCAGGGCGGCATGAATTATTGTGTTTGGCCCAAGAAATATGCGGAAAAGGAGATGACCATGGTTCCACTGCCTCCCTGGGACAAGAGATAAATTTCCTGGGAGGGGAAAGCACGCAGAGTTAGGGTGTGGGGGTCTGGGCCTCCACACGGCACCCCTGGAATTAGGAGGTCATCACGGCCAGAATCTTTGTAATCCTTGTTAACAGCGGCCTAATGTCTAAAAGGAGAGAAAAAGATGAAAACCAAAGCGGCGGTTCTGTATGAATACCGAAACCCACTTGTCGTCGAACAATTGGATTTGGAAGGCCCCAAGGCGGGTGAAGTCTTAGTCGAATATAAGGCCGCAGGAATATGCCATTCTGACCTCTCCATCCTCAACGGCATCATTGCCATGCCCCCCCTTCCCTGCATTCCCGGCCATGAGGGTGCAGGAGTAGTCGTGGAAGCAGGCGCCGGGGTAACCCGAGTAAAGGCCGGAGATCATGTGCTGGCCATATGGGTTCCCAGTTGCGGCCAGTGCTATTACTGCATTCGTCATCAGCCCTATCTCTGCGTGCAAAGGGACAGAGCCCGAACCGGGGTCATGATGGACGGGACATCTCGGATCAAAAAGGGGACGCAATCCATTGCTTACATGATGGGGGTGGGAACGTTTTCCCACTACAACGTTCTCAGCGAAAAGAGTGTCCTCCCAATGGACAAGGACATTCCCTTTGAAGCAGCCGCGGTGACGGGTTGTGCCGTTGTTACCGGCGTGGGCGCGGTTCTCAATGCGGCAAAGGTCCAGCCGGGCAGCAGCGTCGCGGTAGTGGGAATCGGAGGCGTCGGCCTGAATGTAATCCAGGGGGCAGTACTGGCTAACGCGACAACCATTATTGCCATCGACCTGCTCGATAATAAACTCGACCTGGCCAGAAAATTCGGGGCTACCCATACCATCAATCCTGGGAAGGAAGACTTTCAAGAAAAAGTAAACAGTATGACTGGGGGAATTGGCGTCGATTATTCCTTTGAAGTGATCGGGACTCCCAAAACCGCCCAGATGGCTTTCGATATTATTCGTAGAGGAGGCACGGCTGTGATGGTGGGAATTGCCGGGGCCCAAGACACCATACCCCTATCCCTGCTTCAACTCGCAGGGATGGAGAAGCGCATCATCGGCTGCTATTATGGGTCGGCAAACATGCTGGCCGATCTGAAAATATTGTTGGACCTGTATAAAAGAGGCCGGATTAAAGTTCGGGAACTGATTACCAAGGACTATGCACTGGAAGAAATTAATAAGGGGTTCGATGACCTAAAATCCGGGGGCAATGCGCGCGGGGTTATCAAATATTAACCCGCGGATTCTGCATGGGTTCTTTGCCCAATCTGGGCAGGGTCAAGTGGGTCATGGCCCTGCCCTTTCCATTCGTTAAAAAGTGAGAAATTACAATCCCTTCATTCCCACTCACAATTGGCGTCTGACTCTGGCGGCAATCGCCTTCCCCATTTCCATAGTCGATGAAAATCCGCCCAAATACTAGGTTCTGACCTTTCCTTCCAGAAGGAATTCGATGATGGCCCGCAACCCGTCCCCTCTTTTTGAGAAAGGACCTCCCAAACATCGCCCCTCGGACATTTCGCCGTGCGGCTCCCGAGGGTCCATGCGCCTTAAAATGTCATACCATACCGTGGGCTGGAAATTTTTCGGCAACGATTTTACCGGGGATGGGAAACCCCCGTGGAGAGGATGACCAAACTTTAAGTTGCCTGGAGGGAGCCTATTTGTTAGGATGGGATCACTTGGAAAGTTCACCTTACTATTCCTTAAGGGAGGCGGAGGATGAAGATCTATAGGACCTCGGAATATTCAAAAATGGGAAATCCAACCCCGGGACAAAGATACCGGAGCGATATCCTGACCGGAGAACATCAGGCTAAGGACCTCGGCGGAATTTTTGGCATCCTGGCTCCCGGCACCAGCCCTCCTTACCATTACCATGAAAAGCGGGAATCGATTATCATCGCCATCAGCGGAGAAGCGGTTGAGGTCCTTGAAGGCAAGGAGTTTCCCATCAAAGCCGGCGACGTGATTTTCATCCCCCCCGGGGAAAAACACACCACGCTTAATAGGTCGGGCGGGGAGTTTCGCTACCTGGAGTACTTTACCTGTCCGCCGGTGGGGAAAGATTTTGTGGAAGTAAAATAATTTCATTAAGGTAAACCCACGGCTCTGTCGGGGGACCCATCAAGTTTGACAGTTCCGGGGTGTTTGGATCGTGGCCCGGGGGCAAGGACCTTCTGGGCAAAAAGCATCGGCCGGGTGGGCCCTCTCCTTGGAGCTTCGACCGGATTCCGCAGAATGCGGCGGGCTGATCGGGCGACCGGCCGGTCGCCCCAACCCGGAGAGAACACCTTCATGGGGGAGGACGGATGGTCGGCCCGCCCGGTCCATGAAATGGAAGTCGCCTCATGATTTTTGCCCAGAAGGTCCTTGCCCCTGGGCCTGCCACCCAATCGAAGGCCACCTCTGGGTGGCGTCCCTTTTAATTCGCTCTGAGCGCTTCACTGTTTTTCCTACCTCCGGCTCTTCCGGTGGTCATGATTTTGATTATAGGTCGCGGGATGCAGATTGCAGATTCAGAATTTAGGCACAACGATATTTTTCGATTCAAACCCGGGTCTGAAATCTGCAGTTTAAAACCCTCAATCTGAGATCAAAGAATATGGCTGAAGAATTTGCATTGGGTTTCATCGGATTTGGCGAAGCGGGTTTTGAATTGGCCCGGGGGCTTCATTCCGAAGGAATATCCC
>DASPRR010000611.1:0-3486 GCA_035624375.1 Thermodesulfobacteriota bacterium
AGGCTGTAAGAAGCGTCTGCGGCAGCGATCGTTTTGAAGGGGGCTTTAGGCGGGCGGAGGCGAAGCCTTTTTCGCAACTCCTCCTGAATCCCGATGGCTTTCTTAGGGGATACGTTCCAGGGATGGAGGATTGGCATTTTCAATTTTTCACCACAGAGGCACAGAGGCCACTGAGATAGAGGAAAAAGATTCCAAGGTGTGGATAACGACCAAGAAGCCAGGCGACTCCCAAGCTTTTCCTTTCATCCCCAACACTCCCAGAAATCCCCCCTTCGCCCCCCTTTCTAAAGGGGGGTAGGGGGATTTTAGAGAGTTTTTGCTTATGAACCCATATTCAATTCCTTCTCTGTGCCCTCCGAGTCTCGGTGGTGAAAAGATCAGCCTTCTTCTTCCGGTTTATAGATGAACCGCTCAAAGAGCTTGTGGTAGGAGGTCCACCGGGAAGGGGTATCCTTCTCTTTTTCGATCCAGGCCAGGAATCCGTTCATTTTGGCGTCCATGTCATCCAGGTGATGAAGGAGGAGGGCTTCCAAAGTCTTGGGCCGTTTGGGCGAGCCGAATTCGTATTCCCCGTGATGGCTGAGGATGATGTGCTTGAGGAGGATGGCCAGATTCTCCGGGAAATCGGAAATGCCCTTGATTTTTTCATCGATCATTTCCACGGTAAGGGTAATGTGGCCCAGGAGTCGGCCCGGGTCGGTATAATCGAAGGTCCGCTCGTAGGACAGCTCGGATACTTTACCCAGGTCATGGAGAATGGCCCCGGTGAGGAGAAGTTCCTGATCGATTCCTTTGTACCGGGGACCAATCAGGAGAACCAGCTGAACGACGGAAAGGGTATGTTCCAGCAGGCCGCCGAGGAAAACGTGGTGGATCGCCTTGGCCGCAGGGGCCAATTTAAATTTTCTGATCAACTCCTCATCCTTAAAAAAAGCTTCCAGGAGTCTACCTAGAAAGGGCTGGCGAACCTGGGAAGCGATATTCGTGAGTTCTCCGAGCATTTTCTCAACGTCCTGAGAAGTCTGGGGCAGATAATCCCCCAGCTGGATTTCACGGTCTTCGCATTTCCTCAGCCTGGTAATGCGAAGCTGCTGCATCCCCTGGAATTCGTCCACTTCCCCCCGAACTTTTATAAAATCGTCTTTTTCAAACAGGGGAAGAAAATCCAGAGCGCTATCCCAAATTCGTCCCTCTGCTTCCCCGGTCCGGTCTGCCAGCTTAATGGAGAGGTACGGATTTCCGGCCTTGGTTTTGGCCAAAATCTTATCCCTAACCAGGAAGATGCTCTCCACCGTCTGGCCTTTACTCAGCTCGTCGATGAATATCTTGGCCATATTCCCCCCCCCAGAAAAAGGGCGAAAAGGCGAAAGGGGAAAAAGGCGAAGAGGAAAAATGATTATCAAAGAAACAAGAACTTTTTCGCCCTTTCCCCGTTTCCCCTTTTACCCTAGTCGTTTTAATAATGCTTCCGCCGCCTTCATTCCGTCCAGGGCGGAGCTGATGATGCCGCCGGAATACCCGGACCCCTCCCCGACGGGGAAAAGACCATGGACATTCTGGGACTGAAAATCTTCTCTCCGGAGGATGCGGATTGGAGAAGAGGTTCTGGTTTCCACCCCCATGAGCATGGCTTCTTTGGATGAAAATCCCCGCATCTTCCGGTCGAAATAAGGGATCGCTTCTCGAAGGCTTTCGGCGACGAATCCGGGAAGGCACTCATCCAGGCGGGCTGGAGTGACGCCGGGCCGGAAGCTGGTCTTTTTGGCGGGACCCGGTTCCTTGCCTTCGAGGAAGTCATAGACCGCCTGAGCCGGGGCCCGGAAATTGCCTCCCCCCAATTGAAAGGCCTTCTCCTCCCATCGCTGCTGAAAGTCCATGCCGGCCAGGGGATCTTCTCCCCCGAAGTCTTCTTTTCCCACGCTGACCACCAAGGCGCTGTTGGCCCAGGGTGAGTTCCTCCGGAAATAGCTCATCCCGTTGGTGGCGATCGTTGCTTTCTCAGAACTTGACCCGATGATGGCTCCGCCCGGACACATACAGAAGGAATAGACGGCCCGCCCCTTGGGGGTACGGTAGGTTAGCTGGTATTCTGCGGGGGGCAGGCGGGGATGCCCTGCCGAAGGCCCGTACTGAATCCGGTCGATAAGCCTCTGGGGATGTTCAATCCGGAGGCCAATGGCGAAGGGCTTGGGCTCCATGGCGATGCCTGTATGCTGAAGCATCCGGTACGTGTCCCGGGCGCTGTGCCCAAGGGCCAGGAAGAGGATGGCCCCATCGATCTCTTCCCTTCCGTTGACAACTACTCCCTCCAGCCTTCCTTTGGCGATTTTCAGGTCCGAAACCTTGGCTTGGAAACGAAATTCGGCTCCCTGCTCCTGGAGAAATTGGCGCATGCCGGTTACCGCCCTGCGGAGACGGTCGGTCCCAATATGAGGCCGTTGGAGATATTGGATTTCCGGGGGAGCTCCGAAACGGACAAAGGCCTCCAGGATTTCAGAAATGCCGGGATCGTTAAGACGGGTGTAGAGCTTACCATCGGAAAAAGTTCCCGCCCCCCCCTCGCCGAATTGTACGTTACTTTCGTCTTCCAGGATCCCCTCTTCCCAGAAACGATTCACATCCTTGACCCGGGCTGAAACTTCCCTCCCCCTTTCCAAGATCAAGGGGGGAAGGCCGCTCCGGGTCAGTTTCCAAGCGGCAAAGAGACCCGCCGGTCCGGTTCCCACGATCAGGGGGCGGTTCCTGGGTTTGCTCTTGATTACAGTGGGAGCGGGGACGGATTTCGGAGGTACCTCCTCGACTCGAAGCGCGGGGGGAGGCTGCCCTAATAAACGTTGTTCCTCCTCCAGCGACAAGGAAAGCTCGACGGCATAAACAAAATGAATCCGATTCTTCCGGCGGGCGTCAATAGACTTCTTGGTGATACGAATTTCATGGAGTTCTTCCATCGACAATCGGAGCATCTGAGCCGTTTTTTGATAAAGACTGGCTTCTTCCTCCGCTAGAGTGAGGTTGATGGGGGAAACCCGGATGGTCATTTGCCGTATACTAAGGGGTCCATAATGGACAAGACAGATTCTTCCGAAAATCTACTCTAACCACTATTCTTTCACTCAGGCTGTCACCGTTCACCCTGAGCTTGTCGAAGGGTGGGTCGCCATGCCGTTCATGCTTCGACAAGCTCAGCACGAACGGCTTATTCTTCAGTGTCTATCCAATTATAGCCTGATTGGTAATTTAACATATTCATTCCGGCGGTTCCATGGGAAATGGACTCCCCCGAATATCCCAGCCGCCCCTCCCGGGGCTTCCCCCCCCTTTACGTTTTCGATTCTCTTTTCTGCGAAAAAGCAGGCTTGTCGCTTTTGCTTTCGGGCCGGGCAATGCCTGAAATTCATAGGCCCTACCCCACTTGCCGAAAAATGAAGGAGACAAGCCCCTGGAAGGTTTGAACTTTGGCCGACCATGTGCTATTTTTTATACCTA
>DASPRR010000632.1:0-10419 GCA_035624375.1 Thermodesulfobacteriota bacterium
GGGTGGGAACGCTCAAGGAGATTGGAAGGACGGGACCTTTCTGGTTGCCACCAGATTCATCAACCTAGTTGGTCGAAGTACTGGTGAATCGCGTCCGCCGCTTTCCGCCCGGCACCCATAGCCAGGATGACCGTGGCGGAACCGGTTACGATGTCCCCTCCCGCATAAACCCCTTTTTTGCTCGTCGCTCCGGTTTCCGGGTCGGCGATGATGTAACCCCACTTGTTGGTCTTCAAATCAAGGGTTGTAGAAGGAATCAAGGGATTAGCACCGGTTCCGATGGCTACGACTACCATATCTACTTCCAGGACGAATTCCGAGCCGGGGATGGGGATGGGCCGGCGTCGTCCGGATTCATCGGGCTCTCCCAGTTCCATCTTTTGGCACTTCATCCCGCAGACCCAGCCGTCCTCTTTTCCCAGGATCTCCACCGGCAGGGTCAGGAAATGAAATTTTATCCCCTCTTCCTCGGCGTGGTGGACTTCTTCGATCCGGGCGGGTAATTCCTTCTTGGACCGGCGGTAGACGATGTAGACTTCATCCGCTCCCAGGCGGAGGGCGGTGCGGGCCGAGTCCATGGCCACGTTTCCACCGCCCAGGACCGCCACTTTCTTTCCCAGGGCGATGGGAGTATCGTACTTGGGGAAGAGATAGGCCTTCATCAGGTTGGAACGGGTCAGGTATTCGTTCGCCGAATAAACCCCGTTCAGGTTTTCGCCGGGGATGTTCATGAAGGTCGGAAGTCCTGCCCCGGTACCCAGGAAGACGGCATCGTACCCGTTGGCCATGAGTTCATCCACCGTGAAAATCTGCCCAATGACCATGTCGGTCCTGATCTCCACCCCCAGCTTTTCCAGGTAATCCACCTCCGACTGGACGATGTCTTTGGGAAGCCGGAATTCGGGGATGCCGTAAACCAAGACACCGCCGGCCTTATGCAGGGCTTCGAAAACCGTCACCTTGTGCCCCTTTTTGATCAGGTCCCCAGCCAGAGTTAGGCCTGCAGGACCCGATCCCACAGCCGCGACTTTTTTCCCTGTGGGGGGAGCCATGGGGGGCAAAATGAACTCTCCCTGCTTCTGTTCGAAATCCGCGGCAAATCGCTCCAGTCGACCGATGGCCACCGGCTCTCCCTTCTTGCCCAGGATGCATACTTTTTCGCACTGGTCTTCCTGGGGGCAGACGCGGCCGCAGACCGCTGGGAGACTGTTCATTTCCTTGAGCTTCCGGGCCGCGCCCCGGAAGTCCTCCTGAAGGATCAGCGAGATGAACGCCGGAATGTCGATGGAAACCGGGCATCCGGCCACGCAGGCCGGTTTTTTGCATTGCAGACACCGGCTGGCTTCCAGCTTGGCCAGCTCGGGGTTGTAACCAAAAGGGACCTCGTCGAAATTCTTGGCCCGGACCTTCGGCTCTTGCTCGGGCATGGGGGTCCGGGGAATTTGGGTTTTCTTCTTCTTTTCAGTCGGCTCGGTCATCAGCTCTTTCCTCCAATGCAGGCTCCCCCGGGGTGCAGGAATATCTTCGAAGCCTGCTGCTCCTGATCCAGGTAAGCCCTCTGGCGTTTCACCAGTTCGGCAAAATTCACTTCGTGGCCGTCGAACTCCGGCCCGTCCACGCACACGAATCGGGTTTTGCCCCCGACGCTGACGCGGCAGGACCCGCACATCCCCGTGGCATCGACCATGATGGGGTTCAGGCTCACCACGGTCTTGATGTTCCGGCTCCGAGTCACGTTGCAGACCACCCGCATCATGGGCACCGGTCCGATGGCCACCACCAGGTGGAGCGGGTTCCCCTCGTCGATGACGTCCTGCAATACATCGCTGACGAATCCGTGATACCCGTAGCTCCCGTCGTCCGTGGAAACTTTCAGCACATGGGAAACCTTGGCCATCTCTTCTTCCAGGATCAAGAGGTCCTTATTGCGTGCTCCGATGATTGATATCACTCTGTTCCCTGCGTCTCGCATGCCTTTGGCGATGGGGTAGACCGGAGCAATCCCGATCCCCCCACCGATGCAGACCACGGTCCCGAAGTTCTCGATGTGGGTGGGACGGCCCAGCGGTCCGATTAAATCCAGAATCGAATCGCCTGCCTTGAGCTTGCCGAGATGCATGGTGGACTTACCCACTTCCTGAAAGATCAGGGTAATGGTTCCGGCGGCCGGGTCGCCGTCGGCAATGGTCAGGGGGATCCGTTCCCCCTCTTCATGGGTCCGCAGAACCACAAACTGGCCGGGTTTCCTTTTTTTGGCGATCTCCGGTGCGGCCACCCTTAATTGCTTCACCGAAGCCGCCAAGAGCTTGGCATCGACGATGGGGAACACTCCATTTTCTCCTTTCCCAGGGATGGAAGAAGCTCAGATTGAGGTTGCCCGCCAGGAGGGTCTTGTTGACTGGTCTTGAAGCCGCCAGGGCAGCATCCACTCATCCTTCAAATGGACCTTACCACAGCCCTTGCGGCATTGTCAAATTTCCCGCTCGGGCATTCCAGGGGGTAAACATCCAATGGATATAACCCTATTTTTTGGGGAACATCCCTTCAAAGCCTACGATAACATCCCCTCGATCCGTGGCGAAGCTCGCGCTCCCTTCCGACACCTTGATGCCGAAGGGAAAATCTCCGATCTTTTCGTACCAATACTGGATTAAATCGGGAGCTTTCAAGCCGAGCGCTGCCAGCCGGGCACCGCTGGTGACCGCCAGGTTTCCCGGCACGACCTGAGAGTCTATGACCGTTGTCACCCGTAACTGATTGGCGGTCTTCGGGGGAATGTATTGGCTTTCGTAGACCATCGGGGTGGCCAGGTTGAAGAATTCTCCCGGTTTTCCCTGGGCTTCGAAACCGACGGTGAATTTAATGGACTCCAGCCCCACTTTGAAGTCATTGGGATTCTCCAGCTTGAAGATGAAGGCCAGGATGAGAGGAACACGGACTTTGGGGTCGTAGGGAAAATAACTGGCCACCTCCACCCTTTCCAGCTCCACCTTGGGGGTTAAAACCGCTCCCCCCGAAGCTCCTTTCGGGGCGGTGGCGCAGGCACCCAGGGCCATCCAGGCTGCCAGCATGCCGATGAAAATAACGAAATAAGTTTTGCGCATTTCCGTACCTCCTTGGCTAAGAAGTGACGCCGAGACGCGGTAGGAAATCACTCCCCGCGTCACCGCGTCCTGGTTGTCGTCGCGTCTTTGTTTTCCGTGTCTCCGCCTCTTCTGGGTTACGTCAGCCAGCGTTTCCGACGTTTGTAGTGCTTGACCTGCCGGAAACTTTTCCGGACGCCGAGGTCTGTCAATCCGAGGTAGAAATCCCGGATGTCGGGGTTTTGAATGAGGCGTTCGGAAGTCCCATCCATAACCAGTCGGCCGTTTTCCAAAACATAGGCATAGGGAGCGACGGTCAGAGCTAATTTCACATTCTGTTCCACAAGCAGAATGGGAACCCGTTCCTCCCGGTTCAAGCGCATGGTGATATCGAAGATTTCCTTGATCAGCATGGGGGCCAAACCCATGGAAGGTTCATCCAGGAGGATCAATTGGGGTCTGGCCATCATGGCCCGCCCCATGACCAGCATCTGCTGTTCTCCGCCGCTGACGAATCCGGCCGTCACGGCGTGAAGCTGTTTCAGGCGGGGGAAGAATTGGTAGACCGTCTCCAGCCCATCTTTCACCGTGGAACTATCCTTGCGGAGATGAGCCCCGACCCGGAGATTCTCCTCCACGCTTAGGTGTTCGAAGACCCTCCGTCCCTCGATCACCTGGATGATTCCCCTCTTGGAGACCTCTTCGGCGCCCAGCCGGTCGATTCGTTCTCCCATGAACTCGATCGATCCGTCGGTTACCTCTCCATCCTCGTGTTTGAGCAAACCGGAGATGGCCTTGAGGGTTGTGCTCTTCCCGGCCCCGTTGGCGCCCAGGAGGGCGACAATCCCCCCTTCGGGCACCTCCAGGGACACTCCCTTAAGCACCAGAATGACCTCTTGGTACATGACTTCGATGTTGTTCAGCTTGAGGATGCTGGCTTTTTTCTCCAACCGGCTCTCCGCGTTTTCCTAATGACTAAGGGGGCGCGGCGTCCGCCCCTACAATCCGCATTTCACCTTCCGAATTCCGCATTTGCTTTACCATCCCAGCCACGAGGGCCATTCGCCAGGAAACTTGGCCTTCATGTCGATTTCGCCAACCCCCATGGGTTTCCCGTCCTTGATTCTGGCCACACGGACCACGGAAGTTGCCCGGTGGTCGGTTGGAGTGTAATTCATGACTTGCCCGCCGAATTCCTTGAGGCTGATTCGGTTATTCTCAAAAGCCTCCCGAATTCCAGGGCCATTCAGCTTTCCGGCCTTATCGGCAATCTTCATGGCCTCCACGGCCAGGGTTACTTTGCACCACCCTTGTACGGTCCGAATGAGACGGGTTTCCGGGGAAACATTGGGACTGACCTTTTTGGCATAGGGTATGACGCGGCTCCCTTTGGCCGGGAATTCTTCGCCCAAGAAGGCACAGGCCGGCAGGCCGATCGCTCCCTCCGCGGCTGGCCCCGCTAGTTTGACCAGGTTCTCATCGAACCCCCAGATGTTGATGATATGGTCGGCCCCGAGTCCCAGGGCCATGGCATCCTTCAGAGCCGTGGCCACCGACATGGTCGTATTCCCGTGCCAGACTAAGTGGGGTCCAAAATTCTTGGCTGCCAGGACCTGGCTCTTCGTATCCAGGGCGGTCAGAGACACGTCCTGATCCGGCCCCACCTCGAACCCCAGGATCTTGGCTTGATCCTTGATGGCCTTGATCGGTGCGCTGCCGTAGGGAGAGGCCCACATGTAAAAACAGACAAAGCGCGGTTTCGTTCCCTTCTCCCGCTCCGCCTTCCATTTGGGGTCTTTCTTCCAGACTTCCTCGAACCAGTACGTGATCGCTCCCCGGGCAGCGGTAGAGTAATCGGTCCCGTAGACGAAGTTGTAGGGAGTTTTCTTGGGGTCACAGAGGTGGCCGGAGAAAGAACTGGACACGTAGGGCATCTTATCGGCGTTGATGGTCGGGGAAAGGGCTTCCGTATCCCCGGTCCCCCACCCCAAGACCATGACCACCTTGTCGTAGTCCCGGAATCTCTTGTAAGTGGTCACCGCCTCCGGGACACGGTACCCGTAGTCGTATTGAAAAAGCCGGATCTTCTTCCCGTTGATCCCTCCCTGGTCGTTGTAGTACTGGACCGCCTCTTTCACCCCCAGGGCTTCATCTTTCCCCACGTCGGAGGTGGCCCCGGTCAGGTCCTGCAGCGCGCCGAGCTTGACCATCTGCTGGGCCGAAGCGGGAAGAGCGCTCAATAGAAGCAGAATCAATGAGAACAAAAACCAATACCTTTTTTCGTTCATCTCACCCTCCTCCTAAGAATTCAAGATCGAGGCTCAAAGATAAGACCTCATCTCCCCATCCTTAAACCACGGTCCATCTGTCTGGATCCCTAGCATTGAACCTTTATTCCCCGTGAATCTTGAAAGCTTGGTTCCCTTTTCCCTTGATTTCACCTCCTCTCTCTTCGGGCTAATAAGAAAACGGCCAAAGGTTGAAATAGTTCTTGATCTGCCACCATCGATAGGCCAGCCCCTTGGGTTCAAAGAGGAGAAAGAGACAGATGGCCAACCCGAAGGTGGATTCTTTGATGAAGAGAAATTTTTCCTGGAGCTGGGGAAAATCCTCGCTCAGGGGAATGACGGCGAACTTCAGGCCTTCCAGAATCAGGGTCATGAACAAAGCTCCGAAGATCGTACCGTGGGTACTCCCGACTCCGCCGATCAGAATGACTCCCACGATCCACAGAGACCAACTCCAGGTAAAATGCTCCGGGCTGAGAGCAGAAAGGGAGCTCACCCAGAAGGCCCCGGCGATTCCGCCCAGGACGCCGGCCACGAAAAAGGCCATCAGTTTGTAAGCTACGATGTTCACGCCCATGGTCTCGGCGGCGATGTCGTTGTCCCGGATGGCGATCCAAGCTCGCCCGATCTTGGTGCGCATCAGGTTGGATAGCCCCAGGGTACATAGGGCTACCAGCGCGATCATGAGGTAGTAAACCTTCAGGTCATTATCAATGGCCCATGGGCCGAGCGTGATGGTACCCGGGGGAATGGAAAGGGCGACCCCGCGGCCCCCGATCTGGCTCACATACTGGGTAATGACAAAGTCGACGGTAATGAATTGGGCAGCCATGGTGGTCATGATCAAGTAGAAGCCTTTTACCCTGGCCGATGGAAGGCCAAAGAGGACGCTCCAAACCCCGGCCACCAATCCGGCCGCCACCAGGCTAAGCAGGTAGGGGGTCTGATACTGGAGCATGAGGATGGCGCTGGTGTATGCGCCCACGGCGATGAAGGCCGAATGGCCCAGGGTGACCTGGCCGCAATACCCAATCAGCAGCTGGACCCCCATGGCGGAGAGAATTGTATATCCGACGAGACTGGCCACCGCCAGCCAGTAGTTTCCGGCAAACAGCGGGAGGATGCCGAGAAGAAAGACGAAGAGGAAAATCATCTTTCCCCGGACGAACGCGGTTTGCCACCAGGAATGCTGCTGGCTGTATTTTTCATGATAGACGCCGCAGGGAAGAAAGCTCATAAAACCCCCAATGTTCAATGGGCAATAATCAATGATCATTGGTCATTGCTCATTGGTAATTGATCATTGATCCTTTTTACCTTTTCTTGCTGTGCTGATGCTTTTTCCAATAATGGCACACAGCTGTTCGCATTCATTGATTACTGGTTCGACGAGTTTAACAGCGAGCATTTCATTCTGGTTTATCACTCGCAGCCAATACCGCGTTTCTTTCAGTTCTTTGAGGACAATACTCAGTTTGTGTACGAAATCGGACCTAGATTCGCCTCCGCAACCTTCTTAATAATTTGCCCCCGATGCGCTGGCGGATGCTACAAGCTGGCCGGCAATATGTCTTCCAGCAACTGTTTTAGGCAAGGCATCCACAATTTTGAGGACTTTCCCAACAAAATCCAGAAGTCTCTCCGAGAGCAGGTCGCCTCTTCCCATCATTTTTCCATCATGCCTTTCTCATTTCTTATTGCCCATTGCATATTGATCATTGCCCATTGATATTTTAAACCCGCTCTATTCGAACCCACCCCCACAACCCGTACGGTTTGAATAGGAGCACGATGACCATGATGGCAAAGGGAGCGATCTCCTTGACTCCTCCCGGGGTGAACCGGCTCAGGTATCCGTCGGCCAGGTTCTGCAGGACCCCGATGATGATCCCCCCGAAGATGGCCCCGGGAACCGAGTTGAGACCCCCGAAGACCACCGCGGGTAAGACCAGGAGGCCCAGGTATCCCACGGAGATGTTGAGCCCGTTGATGTTTCCCAACAGCGTGCCGCCCACTCCGGAAGCCATGAAGGCGATGGCCCAGGCCAGGGCGTAGACGAATTTGGCACTCACTCCCAGGGACAGGGCGGCCATTTCGTCATCGGCGGTGGCCTGCATGGAGAGCCCCCAGCGGGTATACTTGAAGAAGGCCACAAAAATCACCAGCAGGATGATAGCGGCGATGAAGGACCACAGATAGACCTGTCCGATGATGATGTTGCCCAACTTGATTGGGTTTATGGGGAAGACTGCGGGCTTGAAGACCTGCGTGTCCGTTCCCCAGAGAAAGGCCACGATCCCCTTGAAGAAGAAAGAAAGGCCCACGGTGACCATGATCACCGTAAGCAGCGGCTCCCCGATGAGCCGCTGCAGGAAGAGCCTCTCCGTGAGGAGACCCAGGAGGAAGCCGATGACCAAGGTTCCCAGCAGAGCAAGCAAGAAGGGAACTCCCCAGTTGTAGAAGGAAAGGCAGACATACGCCCCGATGAGGGTCAACTCCCCCATGGCCAGGTTCAGGACCCCCGAGCATTTGTAGATGAGCGTCCAGCCCAGGGCCACCAGGGCATAGATGGAGCCCACCATCACTCCGGTAATGATCAGCTGAAAGAAGACCTCCATCAGGCTCCCTCCTCGGAAACATCGGCCACGCGCATATTGGCTTTGATCTTCACTTCCGTCCCGTCTTCATAGGTGATGGTCGTATTCATGTGGATCACGTCCTGTCGCGCGTAAACCGCCTCCATAATTTCGCGGTATCGTTGCTCGACGAAGGCCCGCCGGATCTTCCGGGTGCGGGTCAGTTCGTCGTCATCGGCATCGAATTCCTTGAAAAGGTTGACGAATCGTCGCACCCGCGCCCCCTTGGGAAGGCCGTTGTTCATCTTCACGATCTCTTTCAACACCAGATCGTAGACCTGGGCTTTCTGGGAGAGCTCCGGGTAACTGGTATAGGGAATGTTCCGGTCCTCCGCCCATTTGCCCACCACGCTGTAATCGATGCAGACCACCGCCGCGACGAAGGGTCGCCCATCTCCGATCACCCACACGTCCTTGATGTAGGGGCTGAACTTGAGCCGGGTCTCCAGGTACTGGGGGGAGAATTTGGTGCCGTCGGGAAGGACCATCACGTCTTTGGTCCGGTCAAAGACCACCAAATGCGCGTCCCTATCGATGAATCCCGTATCCCCAGAATAGAGCCATCCGCCCCGAAGGGTTTTCGCCGTCTCCGCGGGCATCCGGTAATATCCCAAAAAGACCGAGGGGCTCTTGGAGATGATCTCCCCCTCCGGGGTAACCTTGATCTCGGTCCCGGGAATGGGCTTGCCCACCGTGTCGAACTTGATGTCCCCGTCCCGATGCAGGGCAGAGATGCCCGCAATCTCGGTCTGACCGTAGATTTGCTTCAAGTTCACCCCCAGAGCATGGAAGAAACGGAAATGATCGGGACCCATGGCCGCGCCCCCGGTGTAGGTGTGGCGGATGCGGGAGACTCCCAGGTGGTCCCGGAGCTTTTTGTGCACCGTGAAATGGGCCAGGAGCCCCAAGACCCGCAGCCAGCCGGGAACGGGTTTTTTGGCGAACTTCAAATCCGCAATGCGGTAGCCCGCGGCCATGGACCATTCATACATTTTCCTCTTGATCCAGGTGGCATCGAGATATTTGACCTGGACAGTGCGGACCATCTGTTCGTAGATTCGAGGCGGGGAGAACATGACCTGCGGCCCGATCTCCCGGATGTTCTCCTGGGCGGTCTCCGGTTCTTCCGGAAAGTTTATAGTGAATCCGGCCAGGAGGCCGCAGGAGAGGGACATCATCTGTTCTCCGATCCAGGCAAAAGGCAGGAAAGAAACGAAGTCGTCGCTCTCGTAACAGGGGTCCACCCGCATCAGGTTCTGCCCCATGGTGAGCATGTTGTGGTGGCTGAGGAGGGCCCCCTTGGGAAGGGCCGTGGTTCCCGAAGTGTAAAAGAGAAGGGCCACGTCGCTGCCCTTCCCCGTCCGGACCAGGACGTCAAAAAGGGCGGGCTCTTTTTGGTCCAGCTCCTTCCCGCGCTGCACGACGTTCTTCAAGCTGATCAAAAGAGGGTCCTCGTACCCCCTCAAGCCTTTGGGGTCGTCCCAGACCACCTTCTCCATCTTGGGGCACTTGCCTTTGATGGAAAGGGCCTTGTCCACCTCTTCCTGCCCTTCCCCCATGACGAACCGGGAGTCGGAATGGTCGATGATGTAGGCCACCTCGTCAATCAGCGAGTCCTGGAAGAGCCACACCCCGATCCCCCCTGCGCATAGGGCGGCCATCTCCACCATCAACCCCTCGGGACGGTTGTCCCCGATCATGGCCACCTTGTCCCCCCGCTGCAGGCCCAGGGAATGAAGGCCGAGGGCGATCCACTTCACCTTCTCGTAGTAATCCTTCCAGGTGATGGGACGCCACAGGCCGAATTCCTTCTCCCGGAGGGCCACTTTGCGGTCCCAGTACTTTCGGCAGGTCTCCTGAAAGAGCTTGGGGAGGGTGAGCTCCGGGCCGATCTCCCGGTCCAAGTATTTGAGCTCATCGGCGCGTGGCATAGAGGCCCTCCACCTCTCCCAGATAGGCTTGAATCACCAGCGCGTTTTTTTGGACTTCCTGGGGGGTGCCGTCGGCAATCTTTTCCCCGAAGTTCAGGACCGCCACCCGGTGGGAAATGTCCATGACCACCCCCATGTCGTGTTCCACCAGGAGGCAGGTGACTTTCCAACGGTCCTCTTCGTTCACATCCAGGATGAATCGGGCCATGTCTTCCACCTCTTCCAGGTTCAATCCCGCCATGGGCTCGTCCAGGATGAGGAGTTTGGGATTCAAAGCGAGGGCCCGGGCAAGTTCCACCCGTTTCTGTAGGCCATAGGGCAGCATGCCCACCACTTTATCGCGGATGGGCTCGATTTCCAGGAGGTCGATGATCTCTTTTTCGATGAACTCTCGATGTTCGATCTCCTGCCGGGCGACCCGCCCCAGGTAGAGCGCCCCCTCGATGAGGTTGGTCTTCAGGTGCATGTGCCGACCCAGCCG
>DASPRR010000004.1:0-6976 GCA_035624375.1 Thermodesulfobacteriota bacterium
CCAAAGAAAGGGTCCGCAACGTGGAGGATGTGCTGAAAGAAGGAGACCAGGTCCTGGTCAAAGTCATCGGAATCGACGAACGGGGAAAAATCAAGCTCAGCCGGAAAGAGGCCCTAGGCCATCCTTGGCCGGAGAACAAATAAGCTTTCAGCTATCAGCGGTCAGCTTTCAGCCGAAAAATCTTGCCTTTGTATTAGCTGATCGCTGATTGCTGATTGCTGAAAGCTGTTTTTCTTATGATCACTAAAACGACCCTGGAAAACGGGATTCAGGTCATTACCGAGGAGATTCCCAGCGTCCATTCCGTATCGGCGGGAATCTGGGTCCATGCGGGCTCGCGTGATGAGAACTGGGAAGAGAACGGGATCTCCCACTTCATCGAACACATGCTCTTCAAGGGAACAAAGCGCCGCTCTGCCCGCCAGATTGCCAAGGAAATCGACTCCGTCGGGGGAGTTCTCAACGCCTTCACCAGCAAGGAATTCTCCAGCTTCTACGCCAAGGTACTGGCCGAACACCTACCCATCGCCCTGGACCTTCTCTTCGATCTCTACCTGAATTCCACCTTCTCCGCCGAGGAGATGGAAAGAGAACGGCAGGTGATCGTCCAGGAGATCAACATGGTCGAGGATACTCCCGATGAATACATCCACGACCTCTTCAACGAATCCTTCTGGCCCCGTCACCCCCTGGGCTTTCCCATCCTGGGCCGGCTGGAAACGATCGAAGGCCTGAGCCGGAACCGGATCAAAAATTTCTTCGCGGAAAATTACCTTCGGATTCAGCCGATCTTTGCGGCTGCGGGAAAGCTGAAACATGAAGAACTGTTGATGCCCGTCCAGGAGGCTTTGGGAAGAATTCGCCTCCGCCCCAAGGAGAACCATCGTCGGCCTCCGAAGGCGCATCCTCAAGTCTATGTGAAAAATAAGCCTCTTGAGCAGGTTCACCTGGTTCTCGGGTCTCAGGGATTTTCCGCTACCCATCGACGGCGGTATGCCTTTTCCGTCCTAAACACCATTTTCGGGGGCGGGATGAGCTCCCGGCTCTTTCAGGAGATTCGCGAAAACCGGGGCCTGGCCTATTCGGTCTATTCCTTCCTTTCTTCCTTCAAAGACAGCGGGGTGATCGGGGTGTATGTGGGAACCGGCGAAAATACTTTCTCTTCCGTCCTGAAGATCATTCGCAGGGAGATGAGGAAGCTGGCGGAGGATTCTCTGAGGTCCAAGGAGCTCCGGTCCGCGAAAGAGCAGCTGAAGGGAAACCTCCTCCTAAGCCTGGAGAGCACGGACAGCCGCATGGGCCGCCTGGCTAAGAGCGAGATCTATTTCCGCCGGTTCGTTTCTACCGAAGAGATCATCGAGGGAATCGAGAGCGTCTCCGCAGAGGAAGTGGCGGAACTGGCCCAACAGGTGTTCGAGCGGACCCCCCAGTCCCTCACCATCCTGGGGCCGGTGACGGAAAAAGACATTCCCCGGGGGCTTCTGGAACCGTGAACGGAGCGCGGGTCAAGGTACAGGTGAAGCGACTGAGGGAGAGTTCCGGGGAGCAAGTCCCTCTTCCCCGGTACATGACGGAGAATTCCGCAGGAATGGACCTCTTTGCCGATGTGGAGGGCGAAGTGGTTCTTAAACCGGGGGAAAGGAGGCTCATTCCCACGGGGATCGCGCTGTCCATCCCCCCCGGATTCGAAGGCCAGGTAAGGCCAAGAAGCGGGCTGGCCATGCGGGAGGGGATTTCGCTGGTCAATACCCCCGGGACCATCGACGCCGATTACCGTGGGGAAGTGGGAGTCCTGCTGATCAACCTCGGGCAACAGCCTTTTCGGTTAAAGCGGGGGGACCGGATTGCCCAGCTGGTGATCGCCCCTGTGTGCCGGGCGGAATTGGAATTGACGGAAGAACTGGAGGCCACTTCGCGCAACGAAGGAGGGTTTGGGCATACCGGATAACAAAATCCGCTGTTTGAAGCGCGAAATCCGAAGCAATAATAAAACTCAAGGTGGCAAATCTTCGTGGACGATCTTTCGTTTTTGAGTTTTGAATTTAAGGAGTTCGGATTTCGAAATCGTATCTGCATTCCAAATGATTCCTTTCCTTGACAAATTTCCTCAGGGTGCTTATTCTTAAGTTTATGGAAGTAAATGTTTTTTCGGTGGTGGGAGTGATGCGGAGGTCATGAGATGCCGATTTACGAGTATAAGTGTGACAGGTGCCAGAAGATCGTCGAAGTGATGCAGAAGTTTACGGATAAACCCCTTTCCCGGTGCCCTTCCTGCGGGGGGAGAGTTTCCCGGCTTATATCCAACTGCACTTTTCAGCTTAAGGGGTCCGGCTGGTATGTGACCGATTATAAAAAGGGAGATTCGGGTTGGAAAGATAAGGGAAAAGACGAGAAAAAGACCGAGACCCCAAAGACCGAGACCAAAGAAAGCAAGGCCGAAGCCCCAAAGAGCGAGAAGAAAGAGAGTAAGGCCGAAGCCAAGACGGCGTAAGTTACCCCTTCCTGCCTTTCAGATGATGCCAGAGGTAATATAAAACGCCCATCGCGATCAGAATACCGATTACGATGTCAAATTCGTGGAAGTAGACTCCCAGGGTATCCCAATTCTCCCCTAGCTTCATTCCAATATAGGCTAATCCCAAACACCACGGGAACGAACCGATCAAGGTGTAGGTAACAAATCGGGTAAAGTTCATCCGGGCAACCCCGGCCGGGAAGGAAATGAAAGTCCGGACCACGGGGAGCAGGCGGCTGAAGAAGATCGCCCAGTCTCCGTAACGCTCAAACCAGCGGTCGGCTAGGTCCAAATCCCGGTGAGAAATCAACACATATTTCCCGTATTTTTCCACCAGCGGCCTTCCTCCATAGAGGCCGAGATAATAAGCCGGAACGGAACCCACGACGCATCCGAAAGCTCCGGCCAAGCCTGTCCGGAAAAGTTCAAAATCCCCCCGGAAGACCAGGTAACCAGAGAAAGGCATGATGATCTCCGATGGGAGAGGGATACAGGCGCTCTCGATCCCCATGAGAATCACAATCCCCAGGTATCCGGAAGATGAAATCGTGTCGATGATGAATTTGGCGAGGATTTCGATAATCCAGGCAATCATATCATCCCTTCCAGAAGACCCAGAAAATTACCATCGCAGCCAGGATCAGCCGGTAGCCTGCGAACAGATTCAGGGTGTGAACTCGCAAGTAGCGCATGAGAAAAGCGATGGCCAGGTACCCTACGACCGCGGAGGAGAAAAAGCCGATGGCGATCAAAACCCATTCATCCGGTCCTGCAGATAGCAAGTGACGGGCTTGCAAGAGAGTTGCTCCGCCGATGGCCGGAGTGGATAAAAGGAAAGAAAACCGGGTTGCGGCTTCCCGCCGGTAGCCCTGCAATAAGCCGGCCGTGATGGTAATGCCCGAGCGGGAGACGCCGGGAAGAAGGGCCACGGCCTGAGCGAAGCCGATGGCCAGGGCATCTTTGAGTCTCATCCTTTCAAATGGATGGGAGAGACGACTCTTCTTTTCAGCGTAAACCATCAAAAGACTGATGAGGATCAAAGGGAGAGTAATTAGCGCCGGACTGCGGAAGGTGCTTTCGATCGTTTTTTCCAAAAGGAAACCCGCTACTCCGGCAGGAATCGTGGCCAGAATAATATAAAGGATGAGTCGCTCCTGAAAATCCTGAGCTCTCCTTCTTATCAGTATTCGAAAAAAACCTCCGATCAAGTCCAGCCAGTCCCGCCAGAAATACCAGAGAATGGCCAGAAGGGTTCCGGCGTGGAGGGCAACATCAAAGGGAAGGCTGTCCAAAAGAGGATTGTTCCACTGGAAGAACCAGGGAAAAAGGATGAGGTGGGCGGAACTGCTGATGGGTAGGAATTCCGTCAGGCCCTGCAAGATACCCAAAAGAAGGGCCTGAAAAGGAGGGGAAGACGGGTCCATGGTTTAGTGATTCTCTCCCCTCGGTTGTTTATCGGAAATGACAGGATTTCTCACCTGCCGGGTATCCTTTCCGCAACTTTTCATTATTTTTATCATCAAGTTTGAAGGATGAAAAGTCAAGGATAATTTGATTTTTGGCTTCTCCCGGGGCATGCAGAATTGATAGAATAGAAGCTGAAAGCGTCAAGGAGCATCTATAGGAAAAGGGGAAGATACGTTTCTTAAAAAACCGCCCGGCCTTTTGTTCGTATGTTGGCTTTTGGGGGAAAGGGGGGTGAAATGCAAGAGACGGTGGAAATCGTATGCCCCAAATGCAGCGCCGTGAATCGGTTGCCGAGTGACCGGCTGAGCGACCATCCCAAATGCGGCAAATGCAAAGAAGACCTATTCGCCGCCCAGCCGGTGGAGCTCACCGCGGAGACCTTTGAGAAAACCATCTCGCGCACGGGAATCCCGGTGGTCGTTGATTTTTGGGCCTCCTGGTGCGGGCCATGCAAGATGATGGCCCCGGTTTACCAGCAGGCCGCCGCCCGGCTCGAACCGAGGGTCCGTCTGGCCAAGGTGAACAGCGAGACGGAACAAATGCTGGCGAGCCAATTCAGAATCCAAAGCATTCCTACCCTGGTCATCTTCAGAAATGGAAGGGAAGTGGCCCGCCAGCCCGGGGCCATGGACCTGAACAACCTCTTAAGGTGGATCCAGACCTATGCTTGATCTCAATCCCTATTCTCAAAAAGACTAGGGTTAGAGAAAGGCCAGAGATTGGACAGAAAACGTGACAGAAAAAAAAGATGATTACGAAGAACTAAAGGAGTTTGCCCTTGTTCAGGGGGGTTCCCTTTTTGGGGTAGCTAGTATGGCGGGTCTCCCTGAACGGCAATGCTCTTTGCCTCCCAAGACTTTGGGGGGATTAGACAAGGCGGTTTCCGTTGCCTTTCACCTCTCCGACGGGATTCTGGAAGACATCGTGGACGGGCCCACGAAGCTCTACTTTTTCCATTACCAGCGGGCCAATATGCTCCTGGATGAGATGGGTTTGAAAATCATGAATTTCCTCCAGGCCCGGGGCTGGGATGCCCTCCCCATTCCCGCCTCTCAGATCATCGACTGGGAAAAGCAGTGGGCCCATGTCTCCCACAAACACATCGCCGCCAGAGCGGGGATCGGCTGGATCGGCCGGAACAACCTCCTGGTGAGCTCGCAATTCGGATCGCGCCAGCGGCTCATTACCGTTCTCACCAACATGCCGCTCAAGCCTGATAAGCCCCTGCCGTGGGGGTGCGGGGAATGCCGGGCCTGCATCTCCTCCTGCCCCTCTGTGTCCATCAAGGAGAAGCCGGAGGATTTCGATCACGTGGGCTGCTTTCAGATGATGAAAGTGTTGGTGAAAAAGGCGGGGATCAGCCAGAACATCTGCGGCCTGTGTCTGAAAGCCTGTCGGGGCAAAAAAATAGCTATCAGCGATTCAGGAGTCAGCTCTCAGCCAAAGACAATTCTCTAACTGATCGCTGAAAGCCAATGGCTGACCGCTGCTTTCAAATTGCCTTTTCCTTTCTCAATTTCTCAACTTCCCCTTTGGAATACCCCAATACTTTGGTGAGAACTTCCTCGGTGTGCTGCCCCAAAGTGGGCGGGGGGAGTTCGACCGCTCCGGGGGTCCTGGAGAGTTTCACTGGGATGCCGGTAACCTTGATCTTCCCGCAGGTGGGGTGGTTGACCTCTTTTACCATCTCCAAAGCATTGGCTTGCTCAGAGGTGAGGGTCTGATCCAAAGACCAAATGGGGCCATTGGGAACTCCCCTCTCATCCAATTTCTTCTGCAGGTCTTTCACTTTCAGGATCTTCATTTTCTCTTCCATGAGGGCAGTCAGAGCCTCCCGGTTCTTCACCCGGATTCCGTTGTTCAGAAACCGCGGGTCTTTGACTAACTCCGGAAGCCCGATGGCTTCGCAGGTATTGGCGAAAAGGTTATCGTTCCCCGCGGCGATATTGATAAAGCCGTCCTGGCAATGGAAGCTTTCATAAGGGGCAATTAATGGATGGCGGTTTCCCTCGGGTTTGGGCGGCACGCCAGTGGCGAAGTACCTGCCTGCCTGAAAGGTGAGCTCGGCCACCATGGTTTCGAAGAGAGAGGTCTCCACCACCTGGCCCTCCCCCGTTTTTTCCCGGTGGTAAAGGGCGGTAAGAATTCCGTAGGCAGCGAACATGCCGGAGTTGATATCGGCTAGAGCCACACCGACTTTGATCGGTCCCCCTCCCACCTCTCCGGTAAAGGACATAAAACCGCTCATTCCCTGGGCGATCAGGTCGAACCCGGGCTTCTGAGCGTCCGGTCCTTTGGTGCCGAAGCCGGTGATGGAGCAGAAGATCACTTTCGGGTTGATGGCCCTGAGGTTTTCATAGGGGAACCCCATCTTTTTCATCACCCCGGGGCGGAAGTTTTCCACCACCACATCCGAGGCCTTGATCAGGTCGGTGAGGATTTTCTTGGCTGCATCGGAACGCAGGTTCAGAGTCATGCTTTTCTTGTTTTTGTTACAGGATAGATAGTAGGCGCTTTCTTTTCCGATGAAAGGAGGCGCCCACGCCCGGGAGTCATCGCCCCCGTCCGGAGACTCCACCTTGATCACTTCCGCGCCCATATCTCCCAGCATCATCGTGCAGTAAGGCCCGGCCAAAGCCCGGGTGAGGTCGAGTACGCGAATTCCCGCCAATGGTCCCGCCATGAAAAAGCTCCTTTCCAGGGGGTTTTAAGAATCTTTTACCATGGAGTTCAGAAGGGGTCAATTAAAGCATTCCCAGATTTTTCAGAATCTCTTCGGTATCCTGCCCTACATCCGGGCAGGCTTTTTCGATTTTGCAGGGCGTCCGGGAGAATTTCATCGGCGTGCCCGTCACCTTGAATTTTCCCGCCCGAGGGTGCTCCACTTCCACGACCATTTCCCTCTCAAGAATATGAGGGTCAGTGACGACCTGGGCGATGTTATTCACCGGTGCGCACATGATTCCGGCTGGCTCGAGGAAAGCCAGCCATTCG
>DASPRR010000025.1:0-2574 GCA_035624375.1 Thermodesulfobacteriota bacterium
GGTCGGTTCTTGGGAAAGGCCGGGCAGAGCATCATACTCACAATTGATCCCGATGACCGGCTTTCCCTGGCCCCAGGCAGCTACAAAGGCCGTGGGGATCCCGGCCACATCCTTTTCCAGGGTGAAGCCCTCTATGGAAAGAAAATCTGCCAGGACCCGAAAAGATCGGTGTTCTTCCAGACCCAATTCGGCGTAATTCCAGATTTGCTTCGAAAAATCGATCAGCCTGGAGCTATTTGCCTCGATCCAATTAATTCCCGTTTTCTTGCATTCTCCCGGATTAAGCATGGACTCTCCTTTATTCTTTTTCCGGAAATAACTTGCTGGATACCCCTTTGGGCATGAACATAATCGTTGCCACTAGCATGGCCCCGTAGATCATGAAGCGGTATTCCCCGAACTCCCGGAGGTACTCCAGAAGAGCAGTTAAGGAGAAAGCCCCGATGACCGGACCCCAGAAGGTTCCCAGCCCTCCCACCAAGGTGACAGCGATGATCTCGGTCATGACCCCCACGCTCATGACCGACGTGGGGGTCAGGATCAGAATGTAGTGGGCGTAGAAGGCTCCGGCCACGCCGGCGAAAAAGGAACTGGTGATAAAGGCCAGCAGCTTGAAGCGGGTGGTGTCGATCCCCAGGCTGAGGGCCGCGTCCTGTTCGTCGCGCACCGCCCGGAAGGCCAGCCCCACGTAGGAACGCAGCATCCAGGCGATCAACCCGATGGTAACAAAGAAGATCATCAGGATTACGTAATAATAGCCGGTCCGGTCCCCTCCCGCGAAAGCGACTGCCAGTCCGCCGGGCAGGGGAATTTCCGGAAACTCCGGAATTCCCCAGAGGCCCAATTCCCCCCGGGTCAGGCCGACCAGGTTCATGCAGACGATCCGGGCGATCTCGGAAAAGGCCAGAGTAGTGATGGCAATATAAGGCGCCGCGCGGAGGCGCAGGCAGGGGAGACCGATCACAAATCCCACCAGGGCTGCAGCGAATCCCCCGGCCAAGAGCCCCAGCCAGGGCGAGAGGCCCGCTTTCATAGCCAGGAGAGAGGAAACATAGGCTCCTAAGCCAAAGAAGGCCTGGTGACCGAAGGTGAAGATCCCCGTATAACCGCAGATAAGATTCCAGCTGCAGGCCAAAACCGCGAAAAGCAATGACAGAATGATGATGTTCATGATGTAGGGGTCTTCGACGAAGATCGGAAGGAGCAGCAAAACGATGACTATGACGGTAATGATTTTGTTTTTGGTGGAGGAAAAGAGTTTTCCAATCTTCATTTCCCGATCCCTCAGCTTACCATTCAGACAAATAACAAGCAGATAAGATTAAGCAAGGTAATTGAATTCATGGCTTGAAACCCTGTATTTTAAACTTGAAAAGTTTTTTCTCTGTGTCCTCTGTATCTCTGTGGTGAAAAATATTTACCATTCTTTGGTGCCGAAAAAGCCCGCAGGCTTGAACACCAGGAATCCGATGAGAACCAGAAAAGCGGCCACGTCTTTCCACTCTGAGGAGAGAAAGACGATGGCCAGGCTTTCGATGGAACCCAGCAGGAATCCCCCCAGAATTGCTCCCCCGAAACTCCCCAGCCCTCCCAGAACCACCACGATGAAGGCCTTCAACTGCGGTGGAATGCCCATCCAGGGATTGACCAGAAAGAGAGGAGCCAGCATGGTGGCCGCCAGCGCAGCCAGGGCCGAACTGATCCCGAAGGTCATGAGATAAATACGGTGCGAGTTGATTCCCAGAATGGTGGCGGCTTCCCGGTCCTGAGCGGTTGCCCGAAGGGCCATGCCAAAGCGGGATCTTTTCACATAAATCCAGAACCCTATCATGACCGCGGCGGCGGCGACCAGAATCAGAATCCGCTGATAGGCGATCCGGAATCCGAGAAATTCCAGGGTCCCTTCGATGAAATAGGGAACGCTTTTAAACCGCTCCCCCCAGACTTTCAGAGCAAAGTTCTGGAGGAAGATGGAAACCCCCAGAGTCGCCACGATGGGGCTCACATCCCATCCCGGCTTGTCCAGCAGCGGGCGCAGGATCGAACGTTCCATCAGGACTCCAAGGGCAAAGGCAATCAACATGGCCAGGAGGATTCCCCAGAAGGGATGCGCCCCGAAGAGCAGGAAGGCGAAATAGAGGACATACCCCCCGATCATGTAGAGCTCTCCGTGGGCGAAGTTGAGCATTTTCATGGTGCCCCAGATGAGGGTCAGTCCGCTGGCCACCAGGGCGTACATACTGCCCAACACCATTCCATTCAACATCTGTTCGACAATCAGCTGCAGGTTCATAAAGGATCTTCTTGCTTCTTAACTTTAGGCATTTAAGGCACTTTAGCGCACTCTAGGCACTTTCTTTATAATCCCAGATAGGCCTGTTTGATGTACTCATCCTGGCTCAGTCGGTTGGCTTCCCCTTCCATGACCACGTGCCCTGTCTCGATCACATATCCCCGGTGGGCAATCTGCAGAGCGATGTGGGCGTTCTGCTCCACAAGCAGAACCGTCACCCCTTTTTGGTTGATCCGCTCGATGACTTCGAATATCCTCTCCACGATAACCGGAGCCAGCCC
>DASPRR010000105.1:0-10957 GCA_035624375.1 Thermodesulfobacteriota bacterium
TCTTCCGGGTTGGCAAAGGTGTGAATCCGGCTCTCCTCCATTCCCGCGGATTTCGCCCCCTCAGCCAGATGTTCCCGCTGTTCCCCGCAAAGGAAGAGATGTTCGAACCCCAGGGCCCCCACAAACTTTCCCGCTTCCTCATGGAAACCCGCAGTCCCCGGTCCAAGCTCTAACATGTCCCCCAAAACCACCAATCCCCGGGTTTCCCCCTTCATTTCTCCGAAGGCCGCCAGGGTGGCCTGCAGGGAATCCGGGTTGGAGTTGTAGGTGTCATCCAGAAGATGCAGACCCCGGCCCAGGCGGTGGATTCTCCCTCGTCCGGGATAGGGGTGGAACGTTTCCAGCCCGGCCGCGATCTTCTCGGCGTCTAATCCCAGAATGGCGGCCAGAGCCGAAGCCCCCAGAGCGTTGTATACATTGTGCCTCCCGAAGGTATTGAGCCGGATGGGTATTCTCTTACCATCTAGCCTCAGGGAAAACCGGGTCCCCCAGGCGACCTCCACGTAGAAATCTTCGGCCGAAATCTCCGCCCGCTTCCGGATTCCGAAGGTCTTCTTGCGGCAATGAACCGCGGCGGCCAATTCAACCACCCGCGGGTCATCGGCGTTGACCGCAATCCAATCTTCGGGATTTAATCCTTCCCAGAGTTCACCCTTGGCCCGGGCAATCGCTTGCAGGCTCCCCAAAAACTCCAGGTGGGCCCGGCCCACGTTGGTAATTAATGAGACCTGGGGGGCAGCGATATCTTTTAGCCTCCGAACCTCCCCCGGAGCGTTCATCCCCATCTCCAATACCGCCACTTCGTGCTCATCGGATAGCCGCAGAAGCATCAGCGGAAGCCCGATCAGGTTATTCAAATTCCCTTCGGTCTTTAGAACCCGAAAGGCCGCCGACAAGGTCTGGGCGGCCATCTCTTTGGTCGTGGTCTTCCCGTTGCTCCCGGTGATCGCCACCACCTTTACCCGGGAATGCCTTCCCCTCCAGAAATGAGCCAAATCCCCCAAAGCTCTGAGAGGGTCCTCCACCCGGATGAGAAACTTTCCGGAAGCATCGTTCCCGCCGGCTTTGGGCTCCCAGCCAGGCCGCGCGAGACTTCCCGCAGCCCCTCTTTCCAGGGCCTGGCCAATAAACTGATGTCCGTCAAAGTTCGGCCCCTGGATGGGAACGAACAGCTCTCCGGCTTGAATCTTGCGCGAATCACTGCTGACTCCGCGAATATGGCAAGAAGAGCTTCCGTGAATTATCGTCCCCTGGGTGGCCTGGGCGATTTCTCCTGCCGAGAGATTAACGATTGGCCTTCCCCCTGAGCAAAGCGAGCGCTTGCGTAGCCTCCTCGCGGTCGTCGAAGTGGACCTTCTCTTCTCCCAGAATCTGATAGTCTTCGTGCCCTTTGCCGGCGATGAGGACGATATCCCCCGCCCGGGCTGCGCCGATGGCCGCTCGAATGGCCGCTCTTCGGTCCGGGATCACCATATATCCCCGCTCTTCCCACCCGCCGGACAGAGGGGGGGCTTTATACTTTTTTCGTCTTTGAGGGTTGACCCCTTGTTCGATCTCTTCGACGATCCTCAAGGGGTCTTCGGTGCGGGGATTATCCGAAGTAATCACCGCCAGATCACTCCCTGCCGAAGCCACCCTTCCCATCTCCGGGCGTTTTCCCCGATCCCGGTCGCCCCCGCATCCGAAAACCACGATGAGTCTTCCCCCACGGCCTTTTTGCAGAGTTTCCAGGGCTCGCTCCAGCGCATCTGGCGTATGCGCATAGTCTACGAACACCCGCACTCCGTCGCCCCCCGGAATCCGCTCGAGCCTTCCAGGGACCCGGGTGAGCCCGGCTATTCCCTGAAGAATGGCTCGATGGGACACCTTCAGCACTTCGGCCACGCTGACCGCCGCCAGGAGGTTGTAGAGGTTGTGCCGGCCGATCAATGGGGACTCCCCTTCCAGGGAACCCCGGGGCGTAACCAACTGAAACCTCAACCCTTCCGGACCCTCTTCATAACTTCGGGCCCAAAGGTCCCCCTTTCTCTCCAGGCCGTAACGGAAGGACGCGCCGCAGGCCATTCGCACCAGTTCTTCAGCCTTCGGATCGTCCGCGTTGAGGACCGCAAAACGCTTCTCCTTTTTGCTCTCTCGAAGGCATTGGGTGAAGAGGAGCTGCTTGGCCCGAAAATATTCATCCATGGACCGATGATAATCCAAATGGTCCCGGGTCAGATTCGTAAAGAGGGCCACATCGAAATCGCATCCCCGGACCCGATGAAGGTCCAGAGCATGGGAGGAAACCTCCAGGACCGCATGGGTGACCCCGCCCTCCCGCATGGCCTGAAGGTTCTTCTGCAAATCCAGGGATTCGGGGGTTGTGGTGGGAGCGGCAAAGGCCCTTCCCTGGAAGCGGTAATTGACCGTTCCCATCACCCCCACTTTCTTTCCGTCTTCTTCTAGGATAGATTCGAGGAGGTAGGAGGTCGTGGTCTTGCCGTTCGTGCCGGTGATTCCGATCAGAGTGAGAGAGGAGGATGGGTTCCCATAGAAAGCCGAAGCCAGTCGGGCCAGAGCCTCCCGCACGTCGGGAACCACAACCTGCACAGGGCCCCGAGCCTCTAGAGGTCGATCCAGAAGAATAACCCGAGCCCCTCGGGCGAAGGCGTCCTCCAGGTACCTCGTCCCATCATCCTTCATCCCCCGGATGGCTGCGAAGAGAAAGCCTTCCTGAACCGCCGCCGAATGGTAGGCCAGTCCTTTGACTTCGACCCCAGTATCGCCCCGGACTTCCTTCTGGGGCAGGCAGGAAAGGAGGTCTTTCAAAAACAATTTTTCTTTCGATCCTTGCGAAGAATTAATTAATTATACTCCTTTTCCCCGGTGGGGCAAAAAAACACAGTTCCAAGTTGCCGGTTGCAGGTCCCAGGTCAAAAACCAAAGAAAGAGACTCGTGACTGGTTATTCCTGCCCCCTGGGACTGTCAACTCGCCGGCGAAAATTTCACTACCCCCCGGTTCTGGCCCTGAAGCACGTAGCCCGGAGGGGGGTTCTGGGAAATGGCTTTCCCGCTCCCCACAAGCTTCAGGTCAAGGCCCAGCCGCTGGGCGATCAAAACCACCTGCCTCAGGGATTTTCCTGAAAAATCGGGCATAACCCCGGGGTCCTCGGAAGCCTCGACCGGGGCCGATTGAGCCGGCGAATTGGCAGGGGTCGTATCTTTGGGGGCGGACATGCCTACCCCCACTTTGGCTAGGTAGGTTACCCCTTTGGGATAGACTCCCATGTAAGGGAGCATCTGCTCGCCAATGGCTTTGAAAGCTGGCGCAGCGACCACCCCTCCATAACTGGTACCCTGGGGCTCGTCGATAATAACGGCTATGACTACCTGGGGGTTGTCCGCGGGGGCAAACCCGAAGAAAGAACCGGTTCGCTTGTCTGAGTATCCCCGGCCGTTGGCTAGGGCCTTCTGGGCCGTCCCCGTTTTGCCCGCCGATTCGTAGCCGGCGAGGCGGGCCGCTTTGCCGGTTCCCCCTTCCTCCATTACCGTCTTCAGAATTTTCGTCACCATGGCCGTCGTCTCGGGAGAAATCACCCGCCGAACGACTTTGGGACGGTTCTCCTGCAAGAAGTCCCCATTCGAATCAAGGACTCCCTTGACCACGTAGGGTTTCATTAACACTCCCCCGTTGGCTACCGCAGCCAGAGCGGCGGTGAGCTGGAGGGCGGTAGTGGAAACGCCCTGTCCGAAACTGATATTCGCCAGCCCCACCTCCGACCAGGTGCGGGGTGGGGCAAGGAAGCCAGGGACCTCCCCGGGGAGGTCCACCCCGGTCTTGGCCCCGAACCCGAAATTCTTCAGGTGACGGTGCAGCCTATTCTTTCCCAGCTTCTTCCCCACCTTGCTTGCTCCAATGTTACTGGAGAGCTTGACGATGTCCGCCAGAGAAAGCCACCCATACTTAAGGGTGTCATGGATGACTTTTCCTCCCACCGTATAGGCCCCATTTTCGCAGAAGAACATTTCCTTGGGGGCAGCGGCCTGCTCTTCCAGGGCTGCGGCCAGGAGGAAGACCTTGAAAGTCGAGCCGGGCTCGAAGGTATCGGTAACCGCACGGTTCTTGAGGACTTGGGGAGGAACGGTGGAAAAATGGTTGGGGTCGAAGGAAGGCTGAACCGCCAGGGCCAGGATTTCTCCGGTCTTAGGGTTCATCACCACGGCCATCCCCCCATTGGCCGAGCAGGCTTGAACCGCCCTCTTCAATTCTTTTTCCACGACATACTGGATGTTCTTGTCGATCGTTAGGATGACATCGCAGCCGTCCAGGGACTGGCGGGAAGGAGCGGTCTGGGAGGTGAGGGACCGCCCCAAGGCGTCCTTGGAGATGACGATGTATCCCGGTTCTCCACGGATGAACTCATCGTAGCCGACCTCGACCCCTTCCAAACCCTGGCCATCCAGGCCGGCAAAGCCGATGACGTGAACCCCCAGTCCTCCCTGAGGATAGAACCGTTTTGTTTCCTTCAGAAAAGCGACCCCCGAGAAATCGTATCGCTCGATGGCTTTTCGCTGTTCCGGAGAGATTCCCCTTTGCAGCCAGATGAAAGGCTCCTCCCCTTTCAGTTTGCTGAGGAGATCGGATGGCTTCTTGCCCAGCAGGGGAGCGACTTTCTGGGCCACCTCCCGGACGTTTTCCACCTTGCCCGGCTGGGCAAAGACCGAGTCAACTTCCACGCTAATGGCCATCTCCTCCTTCTTCCGGTCGTAAATAATGCCCCGTTTGGGAATGAGCTGGACGATCCGCTGGGACTGCCGCTCGGCCATGGCCCCAAGGCGTTGGCTCTGGAGGACCTGGAGCTGATAGGCTCGCCCGAAGATGACCAGAAAAAGAAAAGAGAAGAGGTAAAGGAGGAGGGTGATACGGAAGCGGAGCCATGTCTGAGGGGGCTCTTTCATCGTACGATGATCAACTGTTCCTTTTGCGGGATTCCCAAACCCAGTTGCTGCTGGGCCATTCTTTCGATGCGGCTAGGGGCCTTGAGCGAAGCCAGTTCCAGACGAAGCCGCTTGTTCTCCTGGATCAGGGTCTGTTCTTCCCGGGCGGCCTGGGATGTTTCATAGCCCAGGGAGAGGATTTGATGATGGGACCAGACGTAGAAAAGAGAGCATCCAATGAACACCAAGGCCACCATTAGGACCAGGAAGATCAGGTTGCGGTTAACCTCCCGGGCAACGTCTTCGGCCGCGGAAGCCGCCTTTTGTTCCCGTTCCCTCCCGGGGGCCAGGACGGAGATTCTTTTGGAAATTGCTTCAGCCACGATTCGCTCCTCGGTTCAATTCATTTCCACGGCTCTCAGCTTGGCGCTGCGGGCGCGGGGATTTCGGGAAACCTCTTCCGCCGCGGGGACTACAGGCTTGGGAGTGAGAAGGCCGAAGGGTTTTTCTTCTCCCTTCCCGCCCCGGGTCCAATGGCGGAAAAGATTCTTTACGATCCGGTCCTCCAGGGAGTGATAAGATATAATGCACAGCCGGCCCTTGGGGCGGAGCAGGGACGGCGCCAAGTCGAGGAAAGCCCTGAGGTTATTCAGTTCTTCATTCACCGATATACGCAGGGCCTGGAAGGTTCTCGTGGCCGGGTGAATTCGCCCCCTTGATCTGGGAACGGATGCTTCGATCACCTCCACCAGTTCCCCCGTAGTGCGAATCGGAGCCTTCTGCCGTCGGCGAACGATATTCCGGGCGATTCTTCGGGCCCACCGCTCTTCCCCGTACTCGCGGAGGAGCGCCTCCAGGTCCGAAGGAGGAAGATTCTTTACCAAATCTTGGGCGGTGATCTCTGTCTCCTGGCTCATGCGCATGTCCAATGGACCATCCCAACGGAAGCTGAATCCTCTCTCCCGGCTCTCCAGCTGCTCGGTAGAAACCCCAAGGTCCAGCAGGATTCCGTCTACGGCCGGGATGGAGAGAGACTTCAAAACGGATTTTAGGTCTTTGAAATTCCCCTTTCTCAGCGCGACTCTGCCCTCGAAGAGCGACAGGTTCGTTCGGGCCCGTTCAATGGCCTCCTCATCCCAGTCCAGCCCGATCAACTTTCCAGTGGGAGAGTTTCTCTCCAGAATTTTCCGGCTGTGCCCTCCGCTGCCCACGGTTCCATCCACGTAAATCCGGTCCGGCCTGCAGTCCAGATATTGGAGAACTTCCTCGAGCAGAACCGGCAGATGGCCGCGCTCCTCCATGGATTAGAGGCCCAGGGCGGCAAGGGTCTCGCCCATCTCCTCGGAATGCTCTCCCGTCTTTTGAATCATTTCGAAAAACCGTTCCTTGTTCCAAATTTCGAACTTCTTGAGCACCCCGGCAAAGACCACGTCCTTTTCCAACTGGGCATGGGCCCGCAGATTGGGAGGGATCAGGACGCGGCCGAGTTTGTCGATGGGACATTCCATAGCTGCGGAGATAACCAACCTCTGAAAGGCTGTGACTTCCTTCTTTACCATGGACATGGAGCCGACCTTCTCTTCCACGTTAACCCACTCTTCGTAGGGGAACGCCATAAGACAGGGGTCGTTCAGGCCGATGGTGATGATCAACCGATCGTCATATTTCTCCCTGAGGAGTTCCCGGAATTTGGCCGGGATGGATACCCTTCCCTTAGGGTCTATGGTATGCTCAAACCTGCCCCTGAACATATCTCAGTTACCTTAATGCGCCAAAATATCCCTCTATATACCTATTTTTTCCCTTTTATACCACCTTATGGTCAATATACGGGCTTACCAGAATGATGTCAAGAAAATTCTATCTATTTTATTAATTTTTTAGATGAGATGGGGGGGCTGGAGATGGTCCATTGGTAATCCGAACAAAATTGTACAACAAATTTCTTGACTCCTCTGCCGAGTCTTATTTTTTCCCTCTCCTCTGATACTTGGCCACCGCCAGGTTGTGTTCCTGAAGGGTGTTGGAAAAAAAATGGGTGCCATCATTCTTGGAGACGAAATAGAGGTAATTGACTTCAGCGGGGTACAATACCGCTTGGAGGGATTTGAAACCCGGGTTGGCGATCGGGCCTTTGGGAAGGCCGCTGATGATGTAGGTGTTGTAAGGAGTCCTTCGCTGTAAATCCCCCCGAGTAATGGAACTTCGTTTTTCCTTCAATCCATAGATGGCCGTAGGATCGCTCTGCAAAGCCATTCCCCGGTTCAGGCGGTTATGGAAAACGGCGGCGATGAATCTTCTCTCCTGATCATCTTTAGCCTCTTTCTCAACCATAGAACCTAGGATAACCACGTCTCTGCGGCTCAGGCCCATTGTCTCAGCTCTTTTGGCCAGGGAACTCCAAACCGTTTTGAAACGGGACACCATCTGGCGAATCACCTGCTCTTCCCCCAGCCCTTTGGGAAAGTTGTAGGTATCCGGGAAAAGATATCCCTCCAGGCTGTCTCCTTCCAACCCCAGGGTTTGGATCAAGCCCGGGTCTTGCACTTTTTCCAGGAATATCTTCTTGGAACATACCTTGTTCTGTTCCAGAATTTCTCCAATCTGGTAGATGTTGCAGCCTTCCGGAATGAAGATGGGGTATTGAATGACCTCCCCTCGGACTAGTTTAGAGAGAACCTCGCTGGGGGTCATTCGGGTGTGGACTTCATACTCTCCCGCTCTCACTTTGGAAAGAGAACCTTCGATCCGGGCCAAAAGGTAAAAGCTCCTCCGGTCCCGGATGATTCCATGATCTTCCAAAACCCGGGCGATCTCATGAAAGCTCCTTCCTTGAGGGATCACCACCACTTTTGTATTTTTGGTCAAACTGGGGGGAGCCCAAAAATGAAGATAGATGGTAGCCAGCAATACCGCCACCGTTCCTCCCAAGGTGATGAAAAGGTCCAACCCCCTCTCTTTGCACCACTCCCAGAGGGAACGCCGCGGTTTGATGGGGCTGGGAATCGATTTGGCCATTTTCCTAAACCCAGATGCAGAGCTGCAACCTGAAACCCAACAATTGGGCCATCTTTCTCAAAGAACGATTGGCCCCACCCAATAACTTCGGCCCCTAAAAAAGCAAACTGAAACCGAACTTCATTAGAATTTTAGGACCCAAAGCCTGGGTCGTCAAGATTTTTCGCCATCTGTTACGCTCCCGGTTTCATTCTTCGACCTTTGGGGCGGAACCTTGCCCCTGGGCCGGGCGAGGTCTCCAAGTTGCCGACGATTACCTGATTTCTGGTGGGTAGGTAAAGGGTTCTCCTCTTGCCCTCCTTCACTTCCCTTTTGTGTTTATCATTTCTGCGAAAAGGCTGGCTTGTGGCCCGGAAGGGAAGGCGTTGCGCGGAAAAAGCATCGGCGGGAAAAGATTTGCAACCGGTGGTCCGATCGTGTTTCCGCAGAATGAGGCGGGCCCATCGGGCGCCCGGCCGAGCGCTCCTACAACGGAATAACCCTGTTCTTGGGGAAAGAACGGCTTGCCCGCCCGGTCCAAGAAATCGTCCAGGCCTTATGGTTTTTTCGCGCAATACCCTCCCTTCCGGGCCGGGCGATGCTTGAATTCAATAGGCCTCACGCCTACTTGCCCAAAAGTGAAAGGGGGGGCAAAGGCTTCTCCCCCCCTTGACTTCCTTCTCCCATGGGGTTAGGAATAATTACTCTGGCTAGAAGGGAAAGAATCATGAACGGCTCGATAACCGATGTTCCCGGATTCCAAGTTGGCCATGCCCAAGATTTCAAAGGAGCCACTGGCTGCACGGTGGTGCTATGCCCTCCGAATACTGTGGGAGGAGTGGATGTTCGGGGGTCGGCCGCCGGCACCCGGCAGGCTGATTCTCTCCAGCCCTTTCATTTTGTGGATGAAGTCCATGCGGTCCTCCTCTCCGGAGGCAGCGCCTTCGGGATGGATGCCTCCGGAGGGGTGATGAGATTTCTTGAAGAAAGGTCCATCGGCTACCCGACGTCCGCGGGAAAGGTCCCTATCGTTCCTACAGCCATCCTCTATGATTTGGGAATCGGGGAAGGCCGAATCCGGCCCAATCAAGAGATGGGCTACCAAGCCTGTGTAAACAGCCATCCCGGAAGAGTGGAGGAAGGAAGTATCGGGGTCGGCACCGGAGCCAGCGTGGGTAAACTTATGGGCATCCTCTGGGCTACCAAGGGGGGGGTGGGAACGACTTCTCTCATTTTGCCCAGCGGGATCATCGTGGCTGCCCTGGTGGTGGTCAACGCCTTCGGCGATGTGATCGACCTCCAAGAAGGGAAGATCATCGCCGGAGCCCGGGACCCGCAGAATCCCGGGGTCTTTCTCGACTCCGCGGCCCGGATAAAAGAGAGCGCCATTCCGTTTCGGGCGGAGAAGGGCTTTGAGAATACCACTCTCGGCGTGGTGGCCACTAACGTAAAACTCTCCAAACGGCAGGCTATCAAAGTGGCCCAAATGGCTCAGAGCGGATTTTCCCGGACCATTCGGCCGGTCCACTCCACAGTCGACGGGGACCTAATTTTTGCCCTTTCCTCAGGAGATCGAAACGCGGATGTCAACGCCGTCGGTCTGATGGCCGAGGATGCCGTGGTTGTCTCCGTTCACCGAGCGATCCGGGAGGCGGATGGGTTGGGGTACTTGCCGGCGCATAAGGATTTGGTTCGGATTTCGGAGAAAGGCAGTTCGGGGTCAAAGTCCTAACTCCCTTTCCACTACTTTTTCCTTTTCAGGGTATATTCTGAAATGGCCAGGAGCGCTTCCCTCTCCGGGGTGGGAGAAAAAGTGGATAGGAATTTTTGCGCTTCTTTCACATAACCGGTCGCGCGCATTACCGTATAGTCGATTCCCCCGGAATCCCGCACGGCCTGCATAACCAAGCGCAGGTCCTCCTCGGTGCGGTCCTGATTCCGGATGACCGCCCGCAGCCGTTCCTGGCTGCCCGCAGGGGGGGCCCGGAGGGTGTGAATCAGGGGCAGGGTGACTTTTCCTTCGCTCAAGTCCTTGCCGATGGTCTTGCCCAGGGTTTTTTCTTCCGAGATGTAGTCCAGGGTGTCGTCCATGAGCTGAAAGGCGATGCCCAAGTTCAGGCCGAAAGCGGCCAAGGATTTTTCTTTTTCTTCCGGGACCCCTCCGAGGATCCCCCCGATCTGGCAAGCCGCGGAGATCAATACCGCGGTTTTGTTGATCACCACATAGCGGTAATCTTCCTCGGTCGTCTCCGGGTTGCCCATCTTGGTTAACTGCAGCACTTCCCCCTCTGCCATGCGGGTCGTGGTATTGGATACCACCTCCAAAATCCGCAGGTTCCCTTCTCCGACAATCATGGAAAAGGCTTTGGTGAAGAGGAAGTCCCCCACCAGCACGCTGGCTCCATCTCCATATACGGAATTGGCCGAAGCCAGGCCCCGGCGCAGGAATGCCCGGTCCACCACATCATCGTGGAGGAGGGTCGCCGTGTGGATGAATTCGATGGAACTCGCGAGGGGAATGGCCCGGGGCCCAGAGTGGCCACAAAGGCGGGCGCTCAGGAGCAGCAAGAGGGGCCGAAACCGTTTGCCCCCGCTGGATATGAGATACCGGCTCACCGTGGGGATCATGGCGATCTCGGAGAGGAAGTTCTTGGCCATATCGGCCTCGACGGCCTTCATCTCTTTCTCGACCAGCTGGATGGCTTCCTCGAAATTCAAGAACCTTCTCCGCGAAAGGATTCTGCCTCCGGGCCCGAAAAGAAGAACAACCCGGCCTGTGAGGGTCTCTGTCCCCCCTGCCCGGAATTTCTTTTTCCTTCTCGCCCGAGGCCGGGAATCAGTGGGCGAAGATTTCCATCCCCGAGTCATGACCTCCACCAGAGGTGAAGGCATGAAATGCCCCTGAACCGCTCAAAGCGGATTGAAAGGAGCGCCACCTGAAGGTGGCCATCACCTGGACACCAATGCCAGGCCCGGGGGCAAGGGTCTGGGGTTCAAAAACCATGAGGCGTCCTTCATTTCATGGGCCGGGTCGGCCAGCCG
>DASPRR010000117.1:0-7395 GCA_035624375.1 Thermodesulfobacteriota bacterium
TAAAGAACCTCAAAACGAGGTCCGGAGGCTCATCCCACCCTACTTAAAAACTACCCAACCCCTGCCCCTTTGTCAAGATTTTTGCTGTTCATTGGGGTTGTCCATTGTGCTTCCCCTCCCCGATTGACTTAGGCAGGCAACGATGGTTTAATGGCACTGAATTAATGAAATGGAGTCTCCCCGGATTTTCAATGTTTAAAGCAGACCGTTAAGGGATTCTTATATTGAATCCTAATCTTAAAGGAGGGCCAAGTCGAAATGGATAGCCTAACAGGAAAGTTAGCTTCCTTCATCACGGGTCTAAAATATCAATCCTTACCATCTGAGGTAATTCAAAAGGCCAAGCACTGTCTGATGGATACTCTGGGGGCTGCTCTGGCCGGTTCGAAGACCCAAGAGGCGGCGTTGGCCAAAAAAGTGGCGCAAAAATTAAGCCAGAAGAAGGAAGCCACCCTGATCACCGGAAAGGGAAAGATTGGGGTCCTGGAAGCAGCCCTGGCCAACGGGATCATGGCTCATGCCCTGGAACTGGACGACGGAAACCGGTATGCCCTGGGACACCCCGGGGTACCCACTATCCCGGCGGTCCTGGCCTTGGCCGAAAAGGAAAAAAAAGGGGGGAAGGAGGTCATTTCCTCCATCGTCGCCGGTTATGAAATCTTCGGCCGGGTGGGCGCAGGGGGCAACCCCTCGCACTTCAACCGCGGATTCCATACCACAGGAACGGTGGGCACCTTTGCTGCCTCTGCGGCGGCCGGTCGGCTCTTGAATTTGAGCGAGGCCAAGATGGTTTCAGCGCTGGGCATCGGCGGGTCGCAATCTGCGGGCCTCTTTGCCTTCATGGGCGACGGAACGATGACCAAGACCCTCCACGCAGGGAAAGCCGCCATGAATGGAATCCTCGCCGCCTACCTGGCCAAGGAAGGTTTCACCGGCCCGGCTTACATCCTGGAAGACAAGAGGGGTTTCTACAAAGCTTTTGCCGACGCTTCCAACCCCGACCGGGTGGTTGAAGGGCTGGGGCAAAAGTATGAAATCATGAACACCTACGTGAAATACCATGCCTCCTGCCGGCACAGCCACGCTCCCGTGGATGCCATCCTGGACATCCGCAACCGGACGGGCCTCCGGCCCGAGGAAATCGAGAAAGTAAACATCTACACTTACACCATCGCGGCCAAGCTGATCGACGGGAAGGACGTCTCCTCCCCTATCTCCGGGAAGATGAGCATGCCCTACGCTTCGGCGGTCGCTCTCCTGTATGGAAGGGTAGGCCTGGGAGAATTCAAGCCCAAGGTCATGAGCGATCCGGCTGTCCTGGGATTGATGCAGAAGATCAACGTCTTCCCCGATCCAGAAATGGATAAGCTGATTCCCCACCACCGCGCCGCCCGGGCGGAGATTTTCATGAGAGACGGGACCAAGCTGACTTCCGATATCCTGGACGCCAAAGGGGAGCCGGAGAATCCGGGTGCGAGCAGTGATATCTTCGACAAATTCAGGATGCTGGCGGGAACGGTCTTCAAGAAGGACAAGGTGGAGAAAATTCTTGAAAGGATCGACAACCTGGAGAAAGTCAAGGATATGTCTGAGCTGAACAACTTACTGACAGCGAAGTAGCCCTGCTCCAACCATTTCGCTCAGTGTTCAACCGCCCCTGTTTCTCTTATATGAGGAGCAGGGGCGATTCTTTTTCATTGCCCCTCCCTTCCTAAGCCCACAGAACCCCAATCCAGATCCTGCCCGGGAAGAGGCTGATGAAATTCCTACCCTGGGCTGCGCGTCCGGGCAAATGCATGGCCGGCTTCCAGGGCTCTCAGGTTTAAGTCCAGGCTTTTGGGCGGGACGCTCTTCCCGACGACTCGCTGTAGGGCGGCGAAGCTTCCCGGGAGGACCTTCTCGATGGCCGCCCCCAGCATGAACATGTTGGCCACGATCCGGTTCTTCAACTCTTCCTCGGCGACCTTGGTCGCCGGAACTGGAAAGGTCTTCTGGTAGGGAGCGGGAATCGACCGGATCAGGGTGCTGTCGTAGATCACCAGGGTCTTATCCGGGTCCCCCTCCTGGAGGTACCGTTTTACCGATTCCTCGGACATGAAGACCATGAAGTCCGGCCGGGCACTTTTGGGAAAATGAATCTCCTGGTCGGAAATGACTACGTCGGTTCGGCACGCACCCCCGCGGGAAACCGGGCCGTAGGATTGGGCCTGGGTCACCTGCAGCTCGGGAAATTCTTCCATCATCTGGGCCAGGATCACGCCCATTAGGATGATTCCCTGCCCTCCGAATCCGGCAAAGACAATCTCCTTCCTCATGATTCTTTTCCCTTCCCTTTCTTCTTGGCCACCACGGTCAGGGCCAGGTCCGGGCAGTTGATCTCGCAAAGCCCGCAGACCCGGCAATTTTCCATCTTGGCCACCCGGGGCATGCGATAGTCGAGCGCGCTCCGTTCCTGTCCCGCCTCGAAGACTTCGAATTTGCAGACGTACTGGCAGAGCATGCAACCCTTGCAATAGCGGCGGTCGATCTCGATTCGTTCTGCGCCCTTCAACGATCTCCTCCTTTGGCCCGGGCTTCTTTCGCCTTCTGATTCATCTTCTGAACCTCTTCCATGTATTCCGGGTTCTCGATCTTAAGGACGTCCCCCAGGGGGATTTTCCCCTGCCCCTCGACCTCTACCCATTTCGCCGGGTCATCGACCGGCACGCAGTTGTCTTTCAACCACTGCAGGTTGAATTGGGGAGCGCCTGACCCATGGATGTACCTTCCCGTCTGCACCGGGCACTGGGAGATGACCTCCACGAAAGAAAAGCCCTTGTGGGTCAACATCTCCTTAAAAGTTCGGCTGAGCGCCTTAGGATGGGCCGTGGAGCCGCGGCTGACGAAGGTAGCCCCAGCCGCAACCGCGACCTTGCAGCCGTCCAATGGTTTTTCGAGGTTGCCGTAGGGGGTGGTCTGGGTCCTCGCCCCCACCTGCGTGCTCGGAGCGACCTGCCCGCCGGTCATGGCGTAGATCTGATTGTTGACCACCACGACGCCCATTTCGATGTTCCGGCGCGCCGCGTGGAGCAGGTGGAGGCCCCCGATGGCCAGGCCGTCGCCATCGCCGGTAAAGACCACGACCTTGCGCGAAGGCCGGGTGGCCTTCAGCCCGATGGCCGCGGGAATGGCGCGGCCGTGGAGGACCTTGAGGACGTCCACGTGCATGTAAACGGGGATCCAGGCGCTGCAGCCGATTCCGGCGGCCAGGGCTAGGTCGTCGATGATTCCCAGCTCATCCACCGCTTCCAGAAAGGCCTGGACGATCATGCCGTCGCCGCAGCCGGGACAGAAGATAAAAGGAAGAAAATTCTTCCTCAGGTATTTTTCACCGAGTGGGTTCATCGTCTCTCCTCCAGAAACTGCAGGAACTCCTGCGGCGGCGGGTAAATGCCCCCGATCTTCGAAAACAGCTCGATCTTCACCTCCGGGGCGCAGATCACTCTTTGAACCTCGTTGCGCAGCATGCCCAGGTTCATCTCCGCCACGATAATACGTTTAGCCCCCTCCAGCCTCTTACGGAGGAGATCGTCGGGGAATGGCCAGATGGTCTTGACTTCCACGGACCGGAGGGCGACGCCTTTTTCCCGGGCCATATCGACAGCGCTCCGCGCCGACCGGCTGACGGAGCCGAACGAGACGAAGGCGGTCTCCGCTTTCTCGTCTCCATAGGTGCGAACATCAGCGAATTCTGCGATGTGGGCCTCCACCTTGCGGTTGATGCGGCGGATGAACGATTCCGCTTCCTTGGCATTGCCCCGATTGCCGGAGAGACTCTTGGCCTGAGAGATCACCGGGATCTTGTAGCCCGTGTTGAAGGCTGGCATGGGCGGGACATCATCTTCTCCCGCTTCGAAGGGGACGAACTTTTCCATGGGAACCGTGGGCTTCTTCCGCTCCACAAACTCCAATTGGTCAGGGTCCGGGATGACCACCTTTTCCCGGATATGGGCGACGACCTCGTCTGATAGGATGATGACCGGAATCCGGAAACGCTCAGCCAGGTTGAAAGCCCGGATCGTGTGGTCGAACACCTCCTGGGACGTGGAGGGACAAAGAGTGATCAGGGAATAGTCCCCGTTGGACCCGTAGCGCGCCTGGTAAAGATCCCCTTGGGCCGTCGAGGTAGACTGGCCCGAAGCAGGCCCCCCCCTCTGCACGTTGACGATGACACACGGGGATTCCACGCTGGCGGCCAGGCCGATTCCCTCCTGCATGAGGCAGAAGCCGGGCCCGCTCGTGGCGGTCATGGCCTTGGCCCCGCCCCAGGAGGCTCCGACAACGGCCACGATGGCTGCGATTTCATCTTCGGCCTGCAGGCAAAATCCGTCCACCAGAGGCAGGCGCCGGGCCATCCCTTCCAGGATCTCGCTGGCCGGTGTGATGGGATAGCCGGCGAAGAACCGGCAGCCCGCGAGGAGCGCCGCCTCCACGCAGGCCTCGTTTCCTTGCATGACCTTAATGCAGCCTTTTTTCATGACTTCCTTTCTTCCTTTTCGCCTGATTCTTTTTCAATCAGACCGGGAGTATCGTTTCACCCCCGCCCAAAAAGTCAAGGTCTTTCCTTACATTGGATGGCGGAGTCGAATCCCGACTACGGTTACAGGGGACGGACAACAGGTAAAGAACCTTCTGGGAGGCGACAGTTGATCTCTGGCGGTCCGACCTCAGGGTGATTTTATCTTATATCCTGTATTTTGCTTTATCTTACCCCATGCGGCGATAAAGTAAAGACCGAAAAAGGCCGACTCTCTAAACCTTGAACTCATCCTGCAGCAGGATTGGGATCCGCCCCGGATGGGTCTTCGCCTTTTCCACATACGTTCTAAGGCTTCCCCGGAAAATCGGGTCGGCACACTGCTCGATGATCCGCTCAGCCCGCTCATAGGGTTCGAGGGCCCTCAGGTCAGCAATTCCATGCTCGGTGATCAGGACATCGACTTCGTGCTCCGTATGATCCACGTGCGAGACCCGGGGCACGATGCTGGAAACCTTCCCCTGTTGGATGGTGGAGGGAAGGGCGAAAATGGAGATGGAACTGTTGCGGGCGAAATCATAGGAGCCGGCGATTCCCCCGATGAGCTGGGACCCCTTCGAGTGGCTCGAATTGATTTGCCCCTGAATGTCGGCCTCCAGGCCCGAATTGATCGCCAGAACGCCGAACCGGCTCAGCATCTCCGCCGAGTTGGTCAGGGTTACGGGGCGGAAGATAAAATAGGGTCGGTAATGTTCCAGACGGGAAAAAAACCGATTCAAGGCCGAGGCGGAAAAACGCAGGCTGCTGCAGGAAACACCTTTCACCTTGCCCGCATCGATCAAATCCAGGAGTGGGTCGGTCACCACTGCCTGATAAAAAATGAGGGAAGAAAGATCACTTCGAGTTAAAGAAGAAAGGACACCGTTCAGAACGTCGCCGATCCCCACCTCCAGAGGAGGAAGTTCCCCGCGCTGCTCTCTCTCCCTTCTTAGGAATTTCCCTATATTCTCAGCGATCTGCGGGACCCTCTCCCCGGGAGGGAACGCCGGCACGTCCCGATCGTCCCGATCGGAAAAGATGATGTGTTTGATTTTCTCCGGGTCCAACGAGATGTAAGGGGAGCCAATCCTTTCCAGGGGATGCTTCAAGGGGATGCAACGGCCCGGCTCTGGATAGTAAATGTCGTGTAAGCCCTCAACCCCCAGAGGACGGCGCAGGTTGATCTCGATGATTGCCGAGGAGGCCAAATCCAACCAGTCCGGCGCGTCGTACACGCAGGTGGCGGGGATAATCTGGCCTTTTTCATTGATCCCCGCCGCTTCTACCACGGCCACATCGATTCTCCCGTAGTATCCCCGCCGGGCGTACTGGCACACCTTCCCCGTTTTCCCCTCCAAGAATCCCACTTCTCCTCGGTTGATAGCCTGCCGCAATAATTTCGACCCTACGGTCCCGATCCTCTTCCGGATGCCCCCGACTTCCGCCAGGGCGTCCTCGATCTCCGGTCCGAGGGGACCGGCACAAAGTAGATCAATCCGCAAGGAATCCCCGTTTTTAATTCTCTCCCTCAGGGCTCCAAAGACTTCCCTTGGATAACCGGACAGAGCTGTGCCGCTGGTTGCCACGACCATGCCATCCCTGAGAAATTGTGCTGCCTCCTTGGCCGTCGTGATCTTATTGCGAAGTTCGGCTTTTCGAATTCGTTTTTCCCGTTCGATCAAAGTAATCTCCTCTCTTTATCCGCGGGATGCGGCCCCCATTCTTCGATTTTGACTCCATGGCATTTTTTAGCCGGATCTACGGATCGGTTCGATCTGCCCGACGTCCAGGATGAGGAAACGGGAGGGATCCAGGTTCCTTTGCTTTACGGTTCTCTTCAAGTCCAGGGCCGGGTAACCCGGGGGCTCATCCCCCAGGGCGAAAGTGCCCCACTGGGTGGGGATGAAATATTTGGCGCCCAAGTCCTGAAAAGCGTCAAGAGCCTCCGGAACGCTCTTGTGGGCGTAATGCATGAACCAGCGGGGGTGGTAGGCCGTCGTGGAAAGGAGGGCGTAATCGATATTCGGAAATTTTCTTCCGAACTCCTTGTAGCCGATAAAATACCCGCTGTCCCCTCCATAGTAAATCGAGGTCTCGGAGGTCACTAACAGGAAGCTCGCCCAGAGCGTGCGGTTATATCCCTGCCCGATTCGTCTCGACCAATGCTGTGCCGGTAGGCAAACCAGTTTTGCGCCTCCTCCCACATCCGCATCTTCCCACCAGTCCATCTCCCTTACCGCACCCTTGTGGATCGATTCCACGTATGCCTTCAGTCCGAGAGGGACATAGAATCGCGTATTTTCCGGCAGGGAACGGATGCTGTCGGCATCAAGATGGTCGTAATGATTATGGGAAATCACCACGTTCAATCGCGGCGTCAGGTCTTTCAATTCCCCGCCGGTCATTGCTGGTGGAGTCATTCGTTTGGGGAGGAACGCCCTCTCGGAAAAGATCGGGTCGGTGATCCAGAACTCCCCCTTAAGGCGGAGGAGGAAGGTGCTGTGACCAACCCAGGCAATGAAATCCCCTGGAGGCAAGGATTGGACCCGCCTTTTTAAGTCCGGGATGAATTTGGGTCTGAAAGCCCTCTCTTCATCCGTGTACTGTGCTTTCTTGGAGAGTTGCCACTTCAGAACTTGCCAAAACTTTCCATGCTCCATGGGCATCCAGGGGTTGAAATATTTTCCACCGTTGAAGTGGGCCGCGTAGAGTTTTTCAACGCTCTGATCCTCTACCCGCTCCCGCCACTTCACCTCATCAAAGGGCACTGGATTATGCATACAGCACGAGAAAAGTAGGATAAGACTCACCCACCCAAAGGTCCCCAGCTGCTTCATTCA
>DASPRR010000120.1:0-2079 GCA_035624375.1 Thermodesulfobacteriota bacterium
GTCCGCCAGAGCATCGGTTGCTTCTCTCCGGAGTCTCAATCCCTTGAAAACCCTCGCCCGCTCCTGCGGGCGGAGATGTCGAAGCGCCAGATATTCCGGGTTTTGCCCGGAGAATCCCGCTTGAGCCATGGTCTTTTTGATCAAACTCACCAGCTGCGGGGCCAATCGGCCAGCCAGGTATGTTTCCACCTCTTGCGGGCGGGCAACCTGGAAGAACATCGCCTCGGTGTTTAAGATTTCCGGGCTGAATGGCCAGACGGTTCCGCCTCCGGGCACATACACCTCGTCGGCCATCTCCGGGTCCACGCAGAAGGCCGTTCCCAAAAGTCGGTTCCGGGGATGCCGGCGCCGGAGGAGAAGGGCAGCGCCGCTGGCGGAAGCAGGAAGCATCCACCGGGCGTTGGGGTTGGAGGAATCGACCAGGTCGATGTTCCGAGTCCCTCCAGCGAGAAGGACGGTGCGAACCGAAGGGTCCCCGATCATTAGGTCCTGCGCTGTCCGCAGCCCGACCAGGGAGGTGGTTCCCTGGCCGATCAAATCGAAGGCCCATGCCTTCCGAGCGCCCACTTCCTCCTGGACCCGGATGCCGGCGGTCTGGCAGATGTAGTCCTTGTATTCTTCCCCTGTCCAGATGACTACATCGATTTCCTCCGGATCGACCTCCCTGGCCCGCTCCAGGGCCTGGCGGGCGGCCTTCACCGCCATGACCACCGGCAGGTCTTCGGCAGAGGGGAGGCATTTTCTTTCCAATCCCAGTTCTTCGATCACCTGGTTCCGGGAAAGCCCGCTCCGCCTGGCAATCTCCTCCGCACTCTCAGAGCCAGCGGGAAGGTACAATCCATAACTTACCACGCCCAGCTGGGAATCAGGCTCCTCCATGCAAAATCCACTGCTCCTCTCGCGATAGGGGTTTAAAACCTGAAACCCGGGACCTAAGACCTGAAACCGTTTTATTCATTATCCGGTTTCCCGTGCTTCTCCTTGAGAATAAACTTCTGGACCTTGCCCGAGGCAGCGGTCCGGGGCAACTCCTTCACCTCGACCGCGTATTTGGGGACCTTGTATTTTCCCAGGCGTTCGCTCAAGAAACCCTGCAACTCCTTGAGGGTCAGGCGTTCCCCCGGTTTTAGTTCCAGTACGGCCTTGCCCACTTCTCCCCACTTCTCATCGGCCACCCCGATGACCGCGGCCGCAGCCACTCGGGGGTGACCTTCGATTGCCTTCTCGACCTCCGCCGGGTAAATGTTGATCCCCCCGGAGATGATCATGTCTTTTTTTCGCCCTACGATCGATATGTGGCCGTCTTCGTCGATCCGGGCAAGGTCTCCCGTGTGGAACCATCCGCTCCGGATGGCCTCCGCCGTTGCCTCCGGCTTTTTCCAGTAGCCGCTGCACATGTGGTCTCCGCGGAGAAGCAGCTCCCCGTCCTGGCCCGGGGGCACTTCCCTCCCCTGCGAATCCACTACTCTTACGTCCACATGGGGCATGGGGTTTCCCACGGTCCCGGGTTTGCCATTGGCCATGAAGTTATTGGGGCCCACCTCGGTGAGTCCGAAACCTTCCCACAGCCGGATTCCCTTCTGGGTTTGATAGATTTCGATGAGTTTTTTCGGCAGAGGGGCTCCTCCCGAGACCAAGAAGCGGATGGAGGAAAAGTCGGTCTTGGCAAATTTGGGTGATTCAAGGAGCATCTGGAACATGGTGGGAACCCCGAAAAAGACGGTCACCCGTTCCCGCTCGATGAGGTCCAGGATCAGATCGGCGTCGAAGCTTTTGACTAGGACGTTCGTCGCCCGGAGGTGAACGAGGGGAAGGGTGAACACGTTCCAGCCCGCGGTGTAGAAAAGGGAGGAATGAAGAATCGTCCGGTCTTCCGGCCGGAGTCCCCAGCCTAGGTTGGTATTAATGGAGTTCCAGGTGATCATTCCGTAGGTCAGGATAACCCCTTTGGGGACCCCGGTGGTCCCGGAAGTATAGATAATCAGCTGGGGGTCCGATGGTCTGAGGACCGCATCCGGCGGGGCGTCCGAGGGCAGTCCTTCCCAGAGGGAAGCCAGGCTCCGGCCCACCGCCTCGTTC
>DASPRR010000128.1:0-6749 GCA_035624375.1 Thermodesulfobacteriota bacterium
GGGTCGGTCAGGGCGTAGACAGCGACCGTGTCGGCCACCCCGCCGTTGGTAATGAAAGTCTTGGTCCCGTTAAGGATGTAATAGTCGCCTTTCTTTACCGCTTTACTGCGGAAGGCGGCCACGTCCGAACCGCCGCTGGCTTCGGTCAGAGCAAAGGCCGACAATTTCTCCCCCGAAGCCAGGGCCGGCAGGAATTTCTTTTTCTGATCCGGATTGGCCGCCAGTAGAATGGGCAAAGTTCCCAACTCCTGGGCCACCGGGAGCATCCCAGTGGAGGCCTCCGCTTTGGATAGCTCCTCGCAGACAATGATCAGGGCTAAGAGACCGGCCCCGGCTCCGCCGTGCTCCTCCGGAAAATCGACCCCGAAAAGGCCGTTTTCCCGGAGCAGGTCCACCATCTCCCAGCTGAATTCCCCCTTCTGGTCCCGGGCCCCGGCCCCCGGCTCAACTTTCTCCTTGGCCAGCTTCCTCACCGTATCGCGGAGTAATAATTGTTCTTCCGTCAATCCGTACTGCATAACCATCTCCTTTCCCCACGCCCTTCCTGCCTTCCTCGGAGCTCCGAAGAATTCCCATAAATCACCCCCGCCCTCACCCTCCCCCATCGAGGGGGAGGGAATTTTTATCTATTTCAATTTTTTACCCTCTCCCCATGCGGGAGAGGGCAGGGTGAGGAAGGTTAGGGTGGAGGGGGTTCCACATATTTTTTTAAAAAAAAAGATATTTCTACACCAAGGTACTTCTAGGGGGATTGTAGAAAAATCCTTAAAGAAATGTCCATAAAAAAATGGAGGGATTTTCCGGGGAGGAAGAGTCCTCCCCGGAATTCGGTTGAGTGGTCGAATGCGATGTCGTCTAGAGCTTGATCCCCAGGGGGTTGTCGTAGATTGTCCAGACGATGAAATAGATGAACAGGAACACTGCCCAGATCACATTCAGGGTGATGATCCACCCCTTCGGCTTGATCGGTCCGGGCAGGAGCTTGGCGTTCAGATAGATGATTATGAGGGTGAGGGCCGCATGGCACGCAACCCCGGCCCAGTTGATGATGAGCCACAGGATGTAGGGGGTTTTCATCCAGACGGCGATCAACCCAAAAGCGCATAGGAGCCCCATCATGAGGAAATAAAAGTACCGGTACGGTCGCCGGTCGGTGGCGTGGGTCTCCACCGCCACCGTGTCCGCAAACATGCGGGCGATGCCATCATAGACCGAAAACTGGCTGTCGAACAGGGCGAAAACCAGGATGATGGCAAACATGATATAGCCGAACTGGCCCCAGGCCGATTTGAAAATCTCCGCCAGGACGGTGGCGATCTTGATCCCGGACGGGACCTCCATCTTGTAAATGACCGCCGCAGAATACCCGGCCAGGGAGGCGAAGTAGGTGAACCAGATCCCTCCCAGGATAACGAAGAAGACCACCAGGGTGATCATATTCATCTTCAGCCAGCTGCGGAACTTCTTCAGTTCACCGGGGTTATCGGTGTCGAAGATGTACCCGGTTCGGCGAATCTCCTCGGCCGGTGCGGTGAAGCCCGTCACATGGCCGAAATACTTGGCCATCCCCATGCCCTTCTCTCGCACCCAGTAGGTGTGCCAGAAGTTCCAGAACCCGCCTGCTGGCTGGTTCAGGAACGGGCCGATCATCGTGAGGGTGATCCCGGCCGGAATGGTCCCGAAGGCCACCCAGCCCCAGCTCACCTCTTTGACCACTGACCAGTCCGTCATTATGACGGTGAGTAACGCCAGGCCCAGGTTGGCCACCACGAAGGCGGCGTACATGATCAATTCCAGCGTGTTATACACCCGCTTGCTGGCGGAGAAGACTACGAACACCATCCCAACAGCAATCATTCCCACGATCTGCCACGTGGCGATGCCCATCAGTGCGGCGAAGCCGGCAGCGGCGCCGCCGATCCAGGCTGGCCAGCCCTGCTGCGCGATGCAGAAGATGGCGGTGACCCAGCCCCAGAACTTTGCGGGTTTCAGGCGGGTGAAACCCTGGAGGACCGTTTCGCCGGTGGCCATGGTGTAGCGCGAGATCTCGTTGTTCATGAGGAGCTGGAAGAAGGAGGACACTATGTAGACCCAGTAGATGCCTGTCCACTTTTGGGCGGCGACGTAGCCGGCCTGGTAGGCCTCGAAACCACCGACCGACAGGGCTCCCAGGACAATCGCCGGTCCCGCCCATTTCATGAGCCCCTTAAAATCCATGGGAGGGGGATCGGGCATTTCCCGAACTTCCCAGGGAGGTTTGATATCCCCTCCCTTCACCGTACGAACGCCTTGCTTCTTTTCCGGTTCTGCCATTTTTCCTTCTCCTTTCTTGGATCAGATTTGACAGAAAAAGAAACACCAAGACCTCATACAGCAAAATCCGCCACTGGCTGAATTTTCCTCGCCTGTTTTAGACTGGATTTCTCGGGCAAATCTTAAGGAATGTCGGGGATGAACCCCGTTTCTCTCAGCAACCCAACGGTATGGTAGGAAAAGCGGATTTTTTTGTCAATAGCTATTTAAAAAGAGGGGGGTAGGGGGTAATAGTCGGGTAGTCGCCTAGTCGCACAGTTCTTTAGGCTTATTGTTTGATAGTCGAAGTGAAAGGATAATTTCCCATTCCATTTTATTTATGTCCATGCAGCTGTGAGGCAAAAAATAACCCTCGACGATGCATCGTAATGGACTATACGGCTATGCAACTCTATTAAAGACCTTCCTTCTTCAACTCCTCGATCAGCTTTTTCTGCCTCTCTGTCAGATTCCTGGGATATTTGATAATGATGCGCACCAATTGGTCTCCCTTTCCCCCTTCTTGAAGGCGGGGGAGGCCGAAGCCCTTGAGGCGGATGCGGCTGTTGCTCTGCGTTCCGGGTGCGACCTTGATTTGTTTGTCTCCTTCCAGGGTTGGAACATCGATGGAAGTGCCCAGCACGGCATCGGAGATTTTGATTTCCTTGTCAACGAGGATATCGCTCCCCTCTCTTTTGAAAACCGGGTGCTCGGCCACGTTCACCTTTAGATACAGATCGCCCGCTTGACCTCCCCCGGCGCCTTCCATTCCTTTACCCGCCAGCCGCAATTTCTTCCCGCTTTCGATCCCTGCGGGGACCTTCACGGATACTTCTTCGATCCTGTTCCCCTTGGAGAACCTTACCTTTTTTTCCGCCCCCCGGGCAGCCTCTTCGAAGGAAAGGCGCAATTCCGAATTGATGTCCTGACCTTTCTGGCCGAAGGGCCCCTGGTCCTGGTACCCTCCCCCGGAGAAGATATCCCGGAAATCCCCGGTCTGGGCTCCCCCGGCCTGTCCCCTTCCAAAACCGCCGAAGAGGTCTTCGAGTCCCCCGTACTGGGTTCTCCCCCGCCGTCCTCCTCCTCCGGCCCGGCCGAAGGAAAAGCCCAGGTCCTTCAGCAGGTCGCTGATATCGAACCCGCGGAAAATATCCTCTTGGGAGTAGCGCTGGCTGAACCCCGAAGGCCCGAACTGATCGTATTGCTGGCGCTTCTGTTTGTCGCTCAGTACCGCGTAGGCCTCGTTGATCTCCTTGAACCTCTCTTCCGCCTGCTTATTCCCGGGGTTGCGGTCCGGGTGATGTTTCATGGCCAGCTTGCGGAAGGCCTTCTTGATTTCCTCTTCCGAGGCGGTCTTCTTGACTCCCAGGACTTCGTAATAATCTCTTTTGGCCATTTCCTCACTCGCTGCGATAGGTTTCTTGAATCAATCCGTTCAAAAACTGCTCCGGATTTTCCATCCCCTCGGCGGAAATCGAGAACTCGCGTTTCCCCGTCTTTTCCCGGATAAGCTTCAACCCGTGCTCATAGTTCTGGAAGCTCTTTCCCAAATAATCACCCGGATCCAGCCCTTCCTTCCATACCTTTTCCACCAGCCGGTTGATGGCTTCCTCGGTGAAGGACACCCCCAGATCATTCCGGAGGGAGAATTTCTCCGCAAATTCCCGGGCCGCCTGATGGATGGCCTGAATCTCTTCCACGACTCCATCCACATCGGTCTGCGTTTCCACGGACCGACGGGTGATAAGCTGGATGCGTTCGTCGGAAAACCGGATCCCGTACCGTTCCTGCCACTCTTCCGCCTTCTCTCGGAGCAATGCCTCCAGGTTCTTTTCCTCTTCGGCCAGGAGTTCCTGGAAGGCCGCTTCTTGCCCGGGATCGTCGGCATGGTCCAGGATTTTCTTGAGTTCCCCCGCAGGGTCATCCACCATGGCCCGGGTTACCACCAGGTGGCGGATGTTCGTGGAGGGCAGGGTGTGCTCGAACTTCAAAAGGACCCGCTCTACGGCGCTCACTAGGCCGCGGGCCCCGGTCCGTTCCTGGAAGGCGTTTTCCGCAATCCGCTGGAGGGACTCATCCTCGAATTGCAGGTGGATGTTGTAGGCTTTGAAATCCCGTTTCTTCCCCAGGATGATGGGACTTTTGGGGTTGCGGAGAATTTTGTAAAGGTCATCTACTTCCAGGTGTTCGAAAACGGTAACCACCGGCAGACGGCCGATAAACTCCGACTCGAATCCGTATTCGATGAGGTCCTCCGCCTTGACCTTCTTGAGGTACTCCATCTTCTCATCCTTGGACCGAATTTCGGCTCCGAAACCGATTCCCTGCCGATTCAGCCGTTTTTTCACCATCTCATCCAGGCCATTGAAAGCACCGCTCATGATAAACAGGATATTCTTCGTATTGATCTTCTTTTTTTCCCGCTTTCCTGTTTTCTGAAACTCCATGAGCGCTTCCATCTGGGAAACCGGATCGTGGGGGACCTTCAATTCCACTTCGGTCTCTTCCATGGGTTTGAGCAGGGCCCGCTGAACGCCGGAACGGGACACGTCGGGTCCGACCAGGTTCGGCGAGGCTGCAATCTTGTCCACTTCATCCAGGTAAATAATCCCGTACTGGGCGAGTTCAACATTTCCCTTCGCCTCATAGACCAAGTCACGCACCAGGTCTTCTACATCTCCGCCCACGTAGCCCGTCTCGCTGAACTTGGTGGCATCCCCCTTGACGAAAGGCACACCGATTTTCCTGGCGATTAGCTTAACCAGAAAGGTCTTTCCCACTCCGGTCGGCCCGATCATAATGATATTGTTCTTGATCTCGCCGACGCTTTCCTGCTGCTTATATTTCCGGCTCATCTCAAACATTTTGATCCGGTTGAAATGGGTGCAGACCTTGGTGGCCAAGACTTCTTTGGCGTCATCCTGCTTGACCAGGTATCCGTCCAGGTAGGCCTTCAGCTCCTCGGGCTTCATGTCGAAATGAATGGCCGACAGCCCCGGTTGCTTTTCTTTTTCCCCTTCCTCGACTTTTTCACCCGCTGGTTCGGGTATGGGCCCGAAGCCAGCAAACTGAATCTTCCGCCCGTATTTTTTTGTCAGGTAATCGCTGAGATCCTTCTGTATCTCTTTGATATCAATATCTTTTCCCATTTTGGCTGGCATAACCCTCCATTTCTTTCAACTACGAGAATATTATAATACCTTTTCCGTCAGAATGCCACTTTCGGTTCTCGGTTCCCCGGGACCCGCGCTCCAATATTTTGCGCATTTCTCCTTGATTCCCCGGAAATTTCCTGATTAAATCACGACAAATCTGATAGCCTTCTTAAATCCCCCCCTTTTTAAAGGGGGGAACGGGGGGATTTCTGCGGCCCCCTGGGTTAAAGGGAGATGAATGGAAATTTGGCGGCATTTTTCAAAAAGCTGAATGGTTACCGTCTTTGAATTTTATTTGGAATTTTGCGTTTACGACGGATTTTCCCGAATGCCCGAAAGAATGGGGTAACTTCTATGCATGAACTTTCCGTGACCCAGAGTATCTTAGATATTGCCCTCGAATATGCCCGAAAGGACCAGGCCAAAAAGATCGTGGCGATCCAGTTACAGATCGGTGAAATCACCGATTTTGACGACGAGTGGATTCAGAGGTACTTCGACTTCGTGAGCAAGGGGACGATGGCCGAGGGAGCCAAACTAAGGATCACTCGAATTCCGGCGAAGCTTCAATGCAACTCCTGTTCTTCCGTTTTCCCCCTGGACCGGGCCAGTTGGAACAACCAATGTCCCTCTTGCCAAAGCAAGGACACCCAGCTGATCTCGGGGAGGGAGTTCCGGGTGGAGGCGTTGGAGGTGGATTAAGACAGTTATCAGCGATCAGCTTTCAGCGGTCAGCAAAGGCACTCTTTAAGTTAAATTTTGGCTGAAAACTGAGGCTCCTGCAAAAGCCACTTAATCCGTCATTCCGGCGAAAGCCGGAATCCAGAAATCAATGAAAATCCTGGATTCCGGGTCGCGCTTCGCTTGCCCGGAATGACAACTTACCCTGTTTTCGAGATTTTGCAAGAACATCAAATGACAGCTGATTCTTTATGGGCTCTTTTCCGCGTATTGCAAGATTTTTTTCACTACTCCCCGCATTAGCCCCAGGTAGACATCCCAGGGGATGTCTCTGGTTTTCAGACTGTCATACCTCTCTCGAGCCAGTCGGGCTAATTTTTCATCCGGGTCCGGTACCCCTTGAAACTGGCGGACGATCTCCAGACGCATCTTTTCCGCTTCCTCGTCGGAGCGGGAAACATACTCTTTGGCATCCTGCCCAAGAAAGGCGCCATTGCGGGCAAGGCAAATGACATCCACGTCGAGAGGCCTCAGTTTTTCAAGCGACTTCTGGTAAAGGATGAAGTCTTCATTGCCCGAGGGGAAGATCTCTCTTCCTTCCCCGGGAATGCCTCCGGCATC
>DASPRR010000468.1:0-2771 GCA_035624375.1 Thermodesulfobacteriota bacterium
AGAGGATCTTGGGATTCCGGGTTGGAGCACCAATCACAGCGAAGAGGGCACCCTTTGAAGAAGACCGAGGTCCGGATTCCCGGCCCGTCATGGATGCTGAAACGCTGGATGTTGAAGATGATTCCTCGATCCGAATTGCGGATTTCGGATTGCGGATTTCGGATTGGATTCCCTTCGTTTGGCATTTTGCACCCTGGAGGCTTATCTCTCGGGTTTGAATTCTTGAAAATAAGAGAGGGGCATGAAGTTCAGAACCGCTGCTCCGTCCGGGCGATGATGGAATCCTGCAGACCCTTGCTCAGGTCCACAAAATAGGCGCTGTAGCCGGCGACCCTCACGATCAGGTCCGAATACCTCTCCGGGTTTTTCTGGGCCGCCAGAAGGGTCTCTCGATCAATCACATTGAATTGGATGTGGCTGATCCCCAGGTCCCCCCAGGTCCTGAGGTAGCTGACAAAGATCGGCTTCATATCGCCTTCCAGCATTGAGGGAAGAAATTTCTGGTTAAGAAGGTGATTATAGGTTTTGCGCGTGTCAACCTTGGCCGCTGATTTCAGCACCGCTGTCGGGCCTCGCGTATCTCTCCCCTGGGACGGAGAGAGGGTGGCGTCGGAGAAGGGGTCTCCGGTTCGGCGCCCGTCCGGGGTGGCCGGCGTGTGCAAAGCCAGGCCGTAGGTCCCCGATACTCCGCTTCCATCCCCCCGGCAGGGTTTCCCGAAACGATCCGTGAACTCGGCCAGGACCTCTGAAGTCCGGTGGTGAACCCGGGCGGCGATCTCATCGGCGTAGTCATCGTCATTGCCGTACTTGGGCGCCCGGAGCATCATTTGGCGGACCTCTTCGAAACCTTCCCAGTTGTGGTCCAGGGCTTCGATGAGCCGGGCCATGGTGATCTTCCGGTCTTCAAAGACCACTTTTTGGATTGCCGCCAGGGAGTCGGCCACGTTGGTCGGGCCGATGATCACGCAGAAATCGTGCACCATGGACGGGTAGGCCCACCTCCTGGTGTCCTGCCCCCTCTCGATGCAGCCTTCCAGCACGGCCGAGTAAAAGGGCCGGGGAAGGTACTCCTGGTAGAGTGAGCGGCAGGTGTTTTCAATTTTGTTGAGCCGCCCGAAGAAGAACCGGACCTGCTCCAGGTAGGCTTCTATCAGATCATCAACATTTCGAAAGGTTGCGGGATCCGGCGTGGGGGCGCCCCACGGTTCTTTCGTTTTCGGATTGACCCCCTGATGGAGCGCCCACCACAGGCATTTGGGAAGAACCAGCGCTCCCATGGCCCGGCGGGCGATGTTCTTCCCGGGAATCTCCAGATAGACGCAGCCGGTAATCGCGTAGTCCCGGGCCTCCTCCAGGGGGACTCCCCATCCCTGCAAGGTTGGAATGAGGGCCCGGTCATTAAAGAAAGAAGGATAGCCCACCCCCGTTCGAATGACTTCCGTCGCCCGGGTAAGAAGTCGATCCGGAGTCCCGTCGTGGTACCGCAGAACCAGGCTGGGCTCCAGCGTTCTCATGGTTTCGGCGGTTTCCAGAACCAGGTAGGTCATCTCGTTGGTCACGTCTCTGCCGTCCGGGCCCACGCCGCCGATGGTCATGGCCTGCAACGACTCCACGCCCCCGTAAATCCCCGAGAGCATGGGGGAATAGATCAGCCCCAGCTCATGGAATTTCACCCAGAGGAGCTGAAGGAGCTCAAGGGCTTCCTCCCGGGTGATCTTTCCGTTCTGCAGGTCCTTCGCGTAATAGGGCCCGAAGACTTTGTCGAAGCGCACTCCGATGCCCAGGGTGGAGTATTCGATGTACCTCGCCAGATGGATAAAGAAAAAGGATTGGAGGGCCTCGAGGAGTGACCGGGGAGGATTTTCCGGCACCCAATCGCAGACCGCCGCGATCTCCTCCAGCCTTCTCCGATCTTCTTCCTGGTTTGCCCGGGCAGCCATCTCCCGGGCCATCCGGGCGTAGCGATGGGCGAAGTTCACCACTGCTTCCAGGGCGATGACCGCCGCCTGGAGAAATTCCTTCTGCTCCAGGTAATTGAGGGGAACCTCCCGGTCGAGCGCCTGAAGGCGGTCTTGGGCCTGCCGGATGAGTCCTTTTACCCCCACCTTAAAAATTTTTTCATAATCGGGGATCCCCAGCTCCGACCAGTGGGACCAGAGAAAGGTCCCCTCGTACTGCCAGTACTTCAGGAGGTCCCCGGTGAAGAGCTCCTGCTGGCGGTCGCTCATCGATTTCCCTCTCCAGTACTCGATGAGTCCGGCTAATTCAGCCCGACCGGCATCATCCAGCAAGGTCTGGCCTTCCTGGCCGCTGACCACCCGTTGGACCGACCTCCAGTTCATATCGATGCCGAAATAAAGGCCTTGAGGGGTGGAGGCATTACTCCCGACGATTTTTTCCCAATCCTGAATGTACAGGTCCATCTGGTTGAGGACCTTGGCAAAGCCTCTGGCCCTCCGTAGGACCATGGGCTGGCCGTCGGTTTCTTTGAAGGACTCGGTCAGCAGGCGGGACCGCTGCAAATCCAGCTTGATCCCCGGCCTATACATTCCCCGGGAAGCTTCTTCTTCGTGGTATCCCCGCCGGACATTCCGGACCGCCTTGATGACCAGCCTGCTCTTGATGTCCTCCAATTTCTCCTTCATTCCTGCATCTCCTTGAATTCTGGCTTTGTTCGAAAGTGGGTGATTCGTCGAAGGTATGATTCATATAATAACTTTGAAATCTGGCGGAAACTCCTGATTTGCCAACCCGTCTCTGAAATCCCCCCC
>DASPRR010000139.1:0-25094 GCA_035624375.1 Thermodesulfobacteriota bacterium
CGAATCTGGCTGCCCCAGGCGATGTCCTTTTTGGCGCTGTGAAGGGCTTCGGCCTTTTCTTCCTGCTCCCGCAATTTCAGCTCGTAGAGGCGCGATTTCAGCACTTTCATGGCCATGGCGCGGTTTTTGTGCTGGGACCGTTCATTCTGACATTGAACGACGATGCCCGTAGGCATGTGGGTGATGCGAACCGCCGACTCGGTCTTGTTGACGTGCTGGCCTCCAGCCCCACTGGATCGGAAAGTGTCCACCCGGAGGTCTTCTTCCTTGATCTCGACCACGATATCCTCTTCGACTTCCGGGTAGACAAAGACGGAAGCAAATGAGGTGTGACGGCGTTTGCCCGCATCGAAGGGGGAGATGCGGACCAGACGGTGGATTCCCACCTCCGCCTTGAGGTAGCCGTAGGCGTACTCCCCGGTGACCTCGAAGGTGGCGCTCTTGATGCCGGCCTCTTCCCCTGCCAGAGTGTCGATGACTTCGGTTCGGAATCCCTTCCGCTCAGCCCATCGCAGGTACATGCGTAACAGCATGCTGGCCCAGTCCTGGGCCTCGGTTCCCCCGGCCCCGGAGTGGATGGAGACGATGGCGTTGTTCCGGTCGTTTTCCCCCCCCAGCATGCGCTTGAATTCCGCCGCCTGGAGGTCTTTCTCCACCTGGTTCACTTTGGCCGAGACTTCTTTCAGGGTCTCTTCGTCATTCTCTTCCTTGGCCAGCTCGAAGTACCCTGTGGCCTCCTCCATCTCGGCCTTCAGCTTCTCCCAAAGCTCCACTTCGGCCCGCAAGGCAGTCCTCTCCTTCAGGGTCTTCTGCGCTCCTTCATTGTCGTTCCAAAAGTTGGGCTTGAGGGTTTCCTGTTCGATCTCGGCAAGGCGGGCGATCTTGGTGTCTAAGTCAAAGATGACCTCGAAGGGCCTGAACTTTCTCTTCCAGGAGAGGAATCTTACTCTCGATTTCGTTCCACACGGTCTTCCCTTCTAAAACGAATGTAGATCAAAAACAGGATGATGTACCCAAGGCACAGGTAGGTGAAAAGGTCGCCGAATTGGGTGTAAAAGCTCCATCGATTCTTTATATATATATTATCGAAAAGAATGGCCTTTGTAAAGATGTCCGAGGCTTGCAGGATTCGTCCGCTGGGATGGATGAATCCCGAAACCCCGGTATTCGCGGCCCGAGCCATAGGAACCCGGTTTTCCACCGCCCGTAGGGCAGCCATGGAGATATGCTGGTACGGGGCGGCGGTGTGCCCGAACCAGGCGTCGTTGGTGATGTTTACCAGGAATTGGGCTCCCCGGTCCACAAACTGCCTGGTCAAGTCCGGCAGGATGGCCTCGTAGCATATGAGAACTCCGAGCTTACCCTGGGAAAAATCCAGGTCCCGCACTTCTTCCCCCGACTGAAAATCCCCCATGGCCCCGATGATGTCCCGGGTGAACCCGAGAATGCCGGAGAGAGGGGCATATTCTCCGAAAGGAACCAGATGGATTTTGTCGTAGCGTCCGGTTACTTTCCCCTCCGGGGAGATAAGGAAGGCGCTGTTGTAATAACGGGTTTCCCGGCCCTTCCGGTCATAGGCGGGCGAGCCGAAGAGAAGGTGGGTTTTCATTTTCTGGGCCAGGTCGAGAATGCGGGATTGGTAGGGAAAGCTGTCCTGGAAGAAAAAGGGGGTCGCAGTCTCCGGCCAGATGACCAACTGGGGAAGGGTTGCCTGGGTCCGGAGGGTGAGGTCGGTGTAAATCCTCATGGTTTCTTCCTGAAATTTGGGTTCCCATTTCACGTCCTGCGGGATGTTCCCCTGGACGAGGGCGATCCGGACCGGGGTCCCTTCCTTGCTTTCCGGGCTCATTCCGGCCAGTCGCCAATACCCGTAGCCGGCGGTCAGGACCAGGAGGAAACCAGCGGCCAGGATTTCTCCGCGGACCAGCCTCCATTTTCGATCAGCGAAGGCTTCCAGGAGGCGGTACCCGGCGGCGTTGATCAGAACCAGCAGAAAGGATACCCCGTACACTCCGGTAATGTCGGCGATCTGCACCATGGGAAGAGTGAGATATTGGGAGTATCCCAAAAGCTCCCAGGGAAAGCCGGAAAATAAGAAGCCACGGATGTACTCAAGGGAGACCCAGAGAGGAGGTGCGAGAATGGTTTCGGGAATTTCCACCCGCGCTTCAACCCATCGCAGGGCGAAGGCAAAGGCGGAAAAATAGAGTGCGAGGTAGGCGGTCAGGAGGAGGAGGAAGAAAACACTGACCGCTCCCGGCAGGTGGCCGTACTGGGTAAGCACGTTGTAGATCCAGGGAAGGAGGCCGGTGAAGAAAGAAAAGCCGCACACAAACCCCAGAAGCGCGGCTTGGGAAGGAGACGCCCGGCGGATGGACCAGAAAAAGGGGATTAGAGCGGCCCAGGCGACGATCTCCGCGTTGAACTTGGGAAAGGCCAGAATCAAGAGAAGACCGGAAAGGGCGGCCAGGAAAAGGGCGGGGAGCCTCATGATCGCTGAAGATCACCCCCCAATCTTGACCATGGGGAGATGGCACCTCTTCATCACGCCCCCCATGGGACCGTGATGAGGGGGCTTGGTAAGGAGGGATTCGTCCAGCTTCCTCTCCAGTTCCTGATCAGTAGCACCGGAGCGAAGGAGGGTTTTTAAATCGGTCAACGCTTCAGAAAAAAGGCAGGTCTTGAGCTTTCCGTCGGCAGTGAGACGGAGACGGTTACAGGAGCCACAGAAGTGCTCGCTTACCGGGCTGATAAAACCGATCTCCCCCTTGGCCCCGGGCAGCTTGAAGAGGCGTGCCGGCCCCCCGTGCCCGTTTCCACTTTCGGCCAGGGGAACAAGGGGAGAGGTTCTTTCGATCCGATCCTTAATCTCCCGGCAGGAGATGCAGTGCTCGGGCTTCCATTCGCTCCCTGCTCCGATGGGCATGAATTCTATGAAACGGACTTGAAAGGGCTCCTTCCGGGTGAGATGAGCGAAGTCTTCGATCTCCCCGTCGTTGAACCCGGCAATGGCCACCACGTTAATCTTGATCGGATTCATCCCCTCGCGACGGGCCGTCTCGATCCCTTTCCACACCTGATTCAGGTCCCCCCCCCGGGTGATCTCCCGGTATTTCCCGGGATCAAGGGAATCCATGCTGATATTTACGCGTCTCAACCCTGCCCGACGAAGGTCCCGGGCGAACTCCCGGAGAAGGATGGCATTCGTGGTCATGGAGAGGTCCCGGACCCCGGGAAGGCCGGAGAGCTTTTCGACCAGGTTAACCACACCTTTGCGCACCAGGGGTTCTCCGCCAGTGATCCGGACCTTGTCAATCCCCCGTTTTACAGCCAAGCCAGCCAGTCGCAGAATCTCCTCATAGGAGAGAATTTCCGAGTGGCCAAATTGGGAGACCCCCTCTTTGGGCATGCAGTAACGGCAGCGAAGGTTGCACCGATCGGTAATGGATATACGCAAATAGTTCAGGCGCCGGTTATGGGAATCGACGAGACCGTTCATTTTGAGACTGAAAAAAGAAGGAACCGCAGTTTCAGGAATGAAGAAAACTCTATTTTTCTCATCGTCGCTTGGATGCTTCTAGCTTCGACCCAAATATCTATTTTTTATTATACCTTTTCAGGTTATTTTTGAAAAGCGGAAAACCCTCCCCCTTTCCTTCTGCAAGATCAATGTTTATTCCTGGAACCCTTGCCCCCGGGGCACAAGAGAAGGGCTCTCAAGAGGGAAAGCCTCTAAGAAGGGGAAACCTTGCCCACCCCCAATTCTTAAAAAAGAGTCCTTCGAAAATAAGACCTCTGGAAAGCAGGGGGGGATCTCATGGGGTTCAGGGCGGAGAAATTTGGATCATCATCCTGAGGCGGTGGTTCTTCCATGGGATCGGGCCTGCGCTGGGGGATTGAAACGGAAACATGCTTTGGCTCTCTTTTCTGCTTGGAGGTATCTTCTCTCGGGCCTCTCCCTGCGGAACATAGGGAGGAGTTTCATGGAAGGATAAGCACCCGCCGAGCCTGATGATCCAAATTCCTCCACCCTGAACCCCAACAAGCACGAAAAACTGGGGGTGGGCAAGAAGGGGAAACCCGTTGATTTTCGAATCGCAATGGGTTACATAAAGAAAAAGTCTCGAATCGGCTTAGAGATTCGACTGGAAATGGGAGGGATAGCTGGAGCGAGAAAAAGGATTGGCCATTATCACCATCGATGGTCCAGCGGGAGCGGGCAAGAGCACGGTCAGCCGAATGCTGGCCCGCCGGCTGAATTACCTCTACCTCGACACAGGAGCCATGTATCGGGCCGTAGCCCTTCAGGTACTCAAGGAAAGGATTGACCCGGGCGATGAAAAGGCGCTGGAAGGGCTCTGCAAAGGAATTGCCATCGCTTTTGCCGAAGATTCCCGGGGGCAGCGGGTCTTCTGCCAGGGTGAGGACGTGACTGAAAAGATCCGGGAACCGGAGGTCAGTTGGATGGCCTCTGCCGTTTCCATGAAACGGCCGGTGCGGGAAGCCATGGTAACTCTCCAGCGCAGGATGGGAGCCCAGGGAGGATTGGTGGCCGAGGGGCGTGACACGGGGACCGTAGTCTTTCCCCGGGCCCAAGCCAAATTCTTTCTGGTCGCTGATCCCCGGGAACGAGCCCTGAGGCGTTTCCGCGAACTGAAGGCCAAGGGGAAAGACGCGAAGCCGGAGGAGGTGGAAGAGGATGTGCGAAAGAGGGATGTTCAGGACTCTTCCCGCGATCTTGCCCCCTTGAGACCCGCAGAGGATGCCCACCTCATCGATTCAACCGGACTCACCCCGGAAGAAGTGGTGGATAGAATGCTGGAGGTCCTGGGGCGATCCTTTTCTTGAGGGGGAACCCCCCCTCTGCCGAGAAACTCCGGGAGTCCGAAATCACCCGGTTCATTAATTATGGTTGTGGTTTTTTTTCAATATGATATAATGCGGGACCAGAAGACCGGAACAACGTGTGGGGGGTACTGGAATGCTTGACAAAGAGGAGCAGTTTCTAACCGCAAAACCGGAGGATCGGCCTCCAACCGAAGCAGCGGAAGAATCCTACGAGAACAAAGGGAAACCCGAAGAAGGGGAAAGCTTTCAGGAGCTTTACGAAGAGAGCCTTCATGAAATCGCCGAAGGGGAAGTGGTTCACGGAAGGGTGATTCATGTGGGGCCGGAATTCGTGACCGTAGACATCGGCTTCAAATCCGAAGGTCAGCTCTCGCTGAATGAGTTTCGCCAGAAGGACGGAACGCTGTCGGTGAACATAGGGGACGAGATTGACGTATTCGTGGAGAGGAAAGAATCGGAAATCGGAATGGTGACCCTCTCCAAGGAAAAAGCCGACAAATTCAAGTTCTGGGAGGAAATCAGCCGGGCCTGGAACGAGGATCAGGTGATCGAGGGCAAGATTATTTCCCGAATTAAAGGGGGACTGACCGTCGATATCGGGGTTCTGGCTTTTTTACCGGGGTCCCAGGTGGATATTCGGCCCATTCGCAACCTGGAAAAACTCATCGGCAGCACTCATAAATTCAAGATTATCAAGCTGAACCGTCGCCGGGGAAACGTAGTCCTGTCCCGGCGCATACTTTTGGAGAAGGAAAGGGAATCCATCCGCCAGAAGACCCTAGAGGTTCTGCAAGAAGGCCAGATTGTGGAAGGGGTGGTAAAGAACATCACGGACTATGGGGCCTTCATCGACCTAGGGGGGATCGACGGCCTCATGCATATTACCGACATGTCGTGGGGACGGATTAATCATCCCGCGGATATTCTCACGGTAGGGCAGAAGATCAAAGTCAAAGTCCTCCAATTCGAGCGGCAAAATCAACGGGTTTCATTGGGGCTGAAGCAGACCACTCCGGACCCCTGGGACAATATTGCCGCGAAGTTCCCCGTGGGAGGCCGGGTCAAAGGGAAGGTCACCTCCATCACCGACTACGGAGCCTTCGTCCAGCTCTTGGAAGGGGTGGAAGGTCTGGTCCATGTCTCCGAGATGGCCTGGACCAAGCGGGTCCGGCATCCCTCGAAGATTCTTTCGGCTGGCGATGAAGTGGAGGTTATGGTTCTCGACGTGGACTCCAACCAGAAGCGGATTTCCCTGGGGTTGAAACAGACGAGTCCGAATCCCTGGGACACGATTGCCGAGCGCTATCCGGTGGGAACCAAGATCCAGGGGAGGATCAAGAATATCACCGATTTCGGAATTTTCATCGGCATCGATGAAGGGATTGACGGCCTGGTCCATATTTCCGATATTTCCTGGACGCAGCGGTTGAAACATCCTTCCGAGATGTTCAAAAAGGGCCAGGAGGTGCAGGCCATCGTTCTGAGTATCGACCGAGAGAACCAGCGCTTTTCCCTGGGGATCAAACAGATTCAGAAGAATCCCTGGGACGATATCCATCACCGGTACCGTGTGGGGCAGATGGCTAAAGGAAAAGTCACGAACGTGACCAAGTTTGGAGCCTTCGTGGAACTGGAGCCGGGGATCGAAGGGCTTGTGCACATCTCCGAGATCAGCCACCAGAGAGTGGAGAAGGCGGAAGACGCGCTCAAGGCTGGAAGCGAGATCCAAGCGGTGGTCATCAACGTTGATCCGAGGAGACATAAAATCGGCCTCAGCATCAAGGATGTAGAGCGATACCAGACTCAGCAGGCCCGCAAAGAAACTGCGGCTGCCTATGAAGACGACACTTCTGATTTTGGGCGAATGCTGAAGGAAGGACTGGAGAGGAGAGCCCGGGAGGCGAATAGTTCCAGGGAATCGTGATCGGCAGATGAAAAAACACCCTATTTTGTTGGGACTTACGGTCTTGGGGGTGCTCCTGGGCCTTTTCTTGGTCAGTATTTGGGTCTTATCCTACTTTTCCAACCCTGAAGAGAGCTTCTGGGGCGGGGAAAAAATCGCCGTCATCGAAGTCCGGGGGGTCATCCTCGACCCCCAGCCCATCGTAGAAAAGCTGGTCAAACTCCGGAAGAACGAGAAAATCAAGGCCATTGTTCTGCGAATCGACTCACCCGGCGGGGGGGTGGGGCCGGCTCAGGAGATTCACGCCGAAGTGAAGAAGGCCCAGAAGGAGAAAAAGGTTGTGGTCTCCATGGGCTCGGTGGCGGCCTCCGGCGGTTATTACATCGCTTGCGCCGCGGATCGAATTATCGCTAATCCGGGGTCCATCACCGGCTCCATTGGGGTGATCGTGGAGAGCCTCAACGTGGAAGAGCTTCTGGGCAAGCTCGGCCTCCGCTCCGTGGTGGTGAAGAGCGGCAAGCACAAGGACCTGGGCTCTCCTATGCGCCCCATGACCGCTGAAGACCGGAGGCTGCTTCAGGGAGTAATTGACAGCGTCCATGAACAGTTCATCCGCGCTGTGGCCGAGGGCCGCAAGCTCCCTTTGGAGAAGGTCCGGAAACTGGCGGATGGAAGAATTTTTTCCGGGGACCAGGCGCGCACCTTGGGACTCGTGGATGAACTGGGGAACTTGGAGGACACGATTGCCCTGGCCGCCCAAATGGCCGGAATCCGTGGGGAGCCTGAAATCATCTACCCGGAGAAAAAGAGATTCTCCCTCTTCGATCTTTTAATCCAAGAAACCGTCCAGAAGATCGTGGAAAGCCTGAAAGAGAGCACTCCGCCCTTGAATTTCCTCTATTACTGGCCCTTCAGCGGATGATTTCTCTCCCATGCCCCTGGCTCGATTGGCCTCCATTGACGTAGGGTCTAATACCACCCGCCTTCTCCTCGCCCAGCCATTCCCCGACCAGACCTTCCAGCCTTTGCGGGTGGAGCGAATCATCACCCGCCTGGGGGGGAATTTTTTCCCCGGGAAAAAGCTCAACAAAATCTCCATAGAAAGAACCCTGAAGGCCCTTCGCTCCTTTGCCGAACTCCTGGAAGGGATGGGGGTGAAAAAGGTCATTGCCGCGGGGACCGGGGTCTTGCGCCAAGCCAAGAACCGAAGCGCCTTTGTCAGAGCGGTCAGGGAGCAGACCGGTTTATCCCTTCGAATTCTTTCGGGTCAAGAGGAAGCCCGAGCGACGCTCAGGGGAGTCCTTGGGTCCCTCAGGGATCGAAACACACCCCGGCTGATCACTGATGTGGGGGGAGGGTCCACCGAGATTATATGGATGGAAGGACGGACTCTTCGAGAGACCGTCAGCCTGAACCTAGGGGCCGTGGGATTGACCGAGAAATTTTTATCCAAAGACCCGCCCAGCTCTACCGAAATGGAAGCCCTCAAACGATTCGTCCATTCCGCTCTCCAAAGGGTGCTGAGACAGTGGGAAAGGGGAGGGCTCCATACCCAAGCCCTTCACCCCTGTTTGGTAGGAACGGCAGGGACGGCTACCACGCTGGGGGCCATCGACCTTTCCCTTTCGGTTTACGACCCACGAAAGGTCAACGGACACCGGATTTCCATCTCCAAGCTCAGGAGAATGTACCGCCGTCTCTCCACTCTGCCCTTAAAAGAACGGGTCAAACTCCCCGGGCTGGAAAAGGGGAGAGAAGACCTGATCCTGGCCGGCTCATCCATCCTGTTGAATCTAATGGAAGTCTTTAGACGTTCCGCCCTGGAGGTGATCGATTCGGGGCTGCTGGAAGGGATTTTGCTCGAAGGAATAGGGGAAATGTAGAATTCTTGACGGGGAAGGGAAAGCGCGGTTTATCATCCTTGACATATACCCAGGCGCATAATAGATTTATTATTATTAATCGTCCTGCAGGAGCCCGTCATGATTCCCGAGAACCTAACCGAAAGCCTTACCTTTGACGACGTCCTTCTACTCCCTTCAGAGTCGTCCATTCTTCCCCGGGATGTGGACGTAACCACCCAGCTAACCCGGGCGATCCGCCTGAATATCCCTTTTCTGAGTGCAGCCATGGATACCGTCACCGAAGCCCAGATGGCCATTGCCATGGCCCGGGAAGGGGGGATCGGGATTATCCATCGCAACATGTCCGTAACCGCGCAGGCCGCGGAAGTAGACAAGGTCAAGAAGTCGGAAAGCGGGATGATCGTCGACCCCATTACTATGGACCCGGACCAAAAGATATACGAGGCCCTGGAGATCATGAAGAAGTACCGCATCTCAGGGGTGCCGGTGACCCGCAAGGGGAAATTGGTGGGAATCCTGACCAACCGGGACCTCCGTTTCGAAACCCAGCTCGACCAGCCCATCTCCGCGGTCATGACCAAGGAGAGACTGGTCACTGCCCATCCCGGAATCACCCTGGAAGAGTCCAAGCGGCTGCTCCACAAAAACCGGATCGAAAAACTCCTGGTGGTGGATGAGCAGAATAACCTGAAGGGACTCATTACCATTAAGGACATCGAGAAGACCATCAAGTATCCCAATTCCTGCAAGGATCAGCTGGGCCGACTGAGGGTGGGAGCGGCGGTAGGCCCGGGGACCGATCGGGACGCACGGGTGGAAGCCCTGCTCAAGGCGGGAGCGGACGTAATCGTCATCGACACGGCCCACGGTCATTCCCTCAACGTCCTTGAATCCATCCGGGCGGTCAAAAAATTGTTTCCCGATTGCCAGCTCGTGGCGGGAAACGTGGCCACGGCGGAGGGGACCGCGGCCCTCATTCAGGCCGGGGTGGACGCGGTCAAGATCGGGGTGGGGCCCGGTTCGATCTGCACCACCCGGGTCATCGCCGGAGTGGGGGTCCCGCAGATCACCGCCATCGCGGAAAGCGCCCGGGTCGCGCAAAAGTACCACATTCCCATCATCTCGGACGGCGGGATCAAATTCTCGGGAGATGTTACCAAGGCCCTGGCTGCCGGCGCCGACACGGTGATGATCGGGAGCCTCTTTGCCGGCACTGACGAGAGCCCGGGGGAGATGGTCCTCTATCAGGGTCGGAGTTACAAGATGTACCGGGGCATGGGGTCCATCGAAGCCATGAAGGGCGGAAGCAAGGACCGGTACGGGCAGGATGATGTGGAGTCGGAGATGAAACTCGTTCCGGAGGGGATTGAGGGGAGGGTCCCCTACAAAGGCCCGATCTCCTCCAGCATCTACCAGCTTCTCGGGGGTCTTCGGGCCGGGATGGGGTATGTGGGGTGCCGCACCCTGAAAGCATTAAAAGAAAAGAGCCGGTTTACCAAGATTACCTCCGCCGGCCTGCGGGAGAGCCATGTTCACGACGTGATCATCACCAAAGAGGCCCCCAACTACAGCCCGGGCGAACTGAGTTCCTGGAAGGAGTCTTGAGATTGATGCAGGTGAAGGATTTTGAGGGACGGATCCTCATTCTGGATTACGGGTCCCAGTACACCCAGTTGATCGCCCGGCGGGTGCGCGAAGCCCACGTGTACTGCGAAATCCATCCCTTTCATATGAGCCTGGAAGCCGTCCGGGATTTTCAGCCCAAGGGAATCATTCTCTCCGGCGGCCCGTCCAGCGTGTACGAAAAAGACTCCCCTTGGAACCCGCCGGACCTCTTCCGTTTGAGTATCCCCACCCTGGGGATCTGCTACGGCATGCAACTCATGACCCATGTGCTGGGCGGAAGGGTGGCCAAATCAAGCAAGCGGGAATACGGGCGGAGCGAACTGTTCATCGATGATGAGCGGGACCTCTTTGCCGGGCTGGAGAGCGGGAAAGCCATTCAGGCCTGGATGAGCCATGGGGACCGGATCGAAGTCCCTCCCGAGGGATTTCAGGTGATCGCCCATTCGCCCAATTCCCCCGTGGCGGCCATCCGCCATCAGGACCTCTGTGCCTACGGCGTGCAATTCCATCCCGAGGTGGTCCATACCCCCCTGGGAAAGCAAATCCTTCAAAATTTTCTCTTCCGCATCTGCCACTGTCCCCCGGATTGGACCATGGAGTCCTTTGTGATCAAGACCGTCCAGTTCCTGAAGGAGCAGATCGGAAAAGAGAAGGTGATCTGCGGCTTGAGCGGAGGGGTGGACTCATCGGTCGTGGCGGTTCTCCTGCATAAAGCGGTGGGGAGCCAGCTGACCAGCATTTTTGTGGACAATGGCCTGCTGCGCAAGGATGAAGCGAGAAAAGTGAAGGGTCTCTTCGGCTTCAACCTGGGCTTGAACCTGCGGGTCGTGGAGGCGGGCGACCGGTTCCTGGACAGGCTGGCCGGCGTGATGGACCCGGAACAGAAGCGGAAGATCATCGGCAACGAGTTTATTTACCTCTTCGAGAAAGAGGCCCAGAAAGCCGGAGGCGCCACGTACCTAGCCCAGGGGACCCTCTACCCCGACGTGATCGAGTCCGTCTCCTTCAAGGGGCCTTCGGCCAAGATCAAGAGTCACCACAATGTGGGCGGACTCCCGGAGCGCATGCATCTTAAGCTCATTGAGCCCTTAAAAGAACTCTTCAAGGACGAAGTGCGGGCCGTGGGCCGGGAACTGGGCCTTCCCCCGGAGCTCATCGAACGCCATCCCTTTCCCGGACCCGGACTGGCGGTACGCACCTTGGGCGCGGTGAACCAGCAAGACCTGGTTCTCCTGAGGGAAGCGGACGCTATCGTGGAAGAGGAGATGCACCGGACAGGGTGGTATACGAGGGTCTGGCAAGCCTTTGCCGTTTTGCTCCCGGTATGCACAGTGGGAGTCATGGGCGACGAGCGGACCTATGAACGGGTCGCTGTCCTTCGCGTGGTCCAGAGCCTGGATGGAATGACCGCCGACTGGGTGCCCCTTCCGGCCGAAGTCCTGGGAACGATTTCCAACCGCATCATCAACGAGGTCCGGGGAATCAACCGAGTGGTTTACGACATCTCTTCCAAACCGCCCAGCACGATTGAATGGGAATAAGGCGCAAGGCGCCCAAGAAGTTCGAAATTCGGAGTTCAAAGTTCGGAGTTGAATTCGCTTTTATTTATCTTAATTTTAGTCACTCAAGGCACTCCGCACTCTGGGCACTCTAGGCACATTTTATGAAACACGCGGATTTCGTCCATCTCCACCTTCATACCCAATACAGCCTCTTGGATGGCGCCATCCGGCTCGATGATCTCTTCGAGAAGGCCAAGAGCTACCGGATGCCGGCCCTGGCCATGACCGACCATGGGGCCATGTTCGGAGCCATCGAATTTTACCAGCAGGCCCAGAAAACCGGCCTCAAGCCCATCATCGGATGTGAGGTCTATGTGGCCCCAACCAGCCGGTTTGATAAGAATCCAAAAGGTCCGTCCGAGGCCTCCCACCACCTGATTCTCCTGGCAAAGAACCTGGCAGGGTACCGAAACCTGATGAAACTGGTCTCCCTGGCCCACTTCGAAGGATTCTATTACAAGCCGCGGGTGGATAAGGAACTCCTGCAGGCGAACAACGAGGGACTCATCGGCCTCAGTGCCTGTCTTCAGGGCGAGGTGCCCTATTACCTGACCGGGGGAGACAAAAGCAGGGCCCTCCGGGCAGCCGATGAATTGAAGTCGATCTTCCCCGACCATCGCTTTTACCTGGAAATCCAGGAGAACAAGATTCCCGAGCAAATGAAGGTCAACCAAGGCCTGATGGAGATTTCCCGGGAATTGTCCCTTCCCCTAGTGGCCACCAACGACTGTCATTACCTGAGAAGGGAAGACGCCCAGGCCCACGAAGTCCTCCTCTGCATTCAGACCGGGAAAACTCTGAAAGACGCAGACCGGATGAAATTCTCGACCAACGAATTTTTTTTCCGTTCGGCGGAAGAGATGGAGGCGCTTTTTTCCTACTGCCCGGAGGCGGTGCGGAACAGCGTCGAAGTCGCCGAACGGTGCAACCTGGACTTGAAGCTCAGCGAACTCCAGTTCCCCCAGTTTCAGGTTCCCCCGGGAGAGACCCTGGACAGTTTCCTGGAAAAGACCGCTCAAAAGGGCCTGGAGGACAGGCTGATCGAGTGGAAGGCGCTCGGCCAATCCCTCCCCGTGAACATGGAGTTCTACCGACAGCGCCTGCAAAAAGAAGTTGGCATGATTCAGAAAATGGGGTTCTCGGGGTATTTCCTGATCGTCTCCGATTTCATCCGTTACGCGAAATCCAAAGGAATTCCCGTGGGGCCGGGCCGGGGGTCCGGTGCAGGATCGCTTGCGGCCTACTGCCTGGGCATCACCGAGATCGACCCCCTGGTCAACGGACTCCTCTTCGAGCGATTCCTGAACCCTGAGCGGGTGAGCCCACCGGATATCGACATCGATTTTTGCATCCAGGGCCGGGAGGAGGTCATCCAGTACGTCCGGAGCAAGTACGGCCAAGACCATGTGGCTCAGATCATCACCTTCGGGAAAATGCAGGCCCGGGCGGTGATCCGGGACGTGGGGCGCGCCCTGGATATGCCTTACGGTGAAGTGGACCGCATCGCCAAGATGATCCCCAACACCCTCAACATCACCCTGCAGGAGGCTCTTCAACAGGAACCCCGCCTGAACGAGCTGGGCAGGAGCAATCCGGAGGTAAAAAAGCTCTTAACCCTTGCCCAGGCCCTGGAAGGATTGCCCCGTCATGCCTCTACCCATGCCGCTGGGGTGGTGATCAGCAACCGTCCGCTGGTCGAAGTCGTCCCTCTGTACCGGGGGCAGCAGAATGAAATCATGACCCAGTACCCCATGAAGGACGTGGAGAAAATCGGGCTGATCAAGTTCGATTTCCTGGGCCTGAAGACCCTGACAATGATCGAAGATGTGCTCAAGCGGGTGGAAGCTTCCCGGGGAGAGAGGCTGGACTTGCGCCGGATCTCCCTCACGGACCGCAAGACCTATGAACTCCTCAGCTCCGGGGACACCTCGGGGGTGTTTCAGCTGGAAAGCTCGGGGATGAAAGACCTGGTCATGCGCCTGCTTCCCGAACGTTTTGAGGACCTGGTCGCCCTTCTGGCCCTATACCGCCCCGGGCCTCTGAAGAGCGGCATGGTGGATGACTTCATCAAGCGCAAGCAAGGCAAGACCCTGATCACCTATGAAATCCCCGAGCTGAAGGAGATTTTGGAAGAGACCTATGGGGTCATTGTCTACCAGGAACAGGTCATGAAGATCGCCACCAAACTGGCCAGCTTCACCCTCGCCCAGGCGGATATTCTGCGTCGGGCCATGGGGAAGAAGAATGTGGAAGAGATGGCCATGCAGAAGAAGAACTTCATCGAAGGTACCCAGAGGGGCAAAATCGCGGGGAAGAAAGCGGAGAAGCTCTTCGACCTCATGGCCAAGTTTGCCGAGTACGGTTTCAACAAATCTCACAGCGCGGCCTACGCTCTGGTCGCCTTCCAGACGGCCTTCCTCAAAGCCCATTATCCCGTGGAGTTCATGGCCGCGCTCCTCTCTTCGGAAATGGGAAACTCGGATAAGATCCTGCGTCACCTGGGAGAATGCCGGGAAAAAAAGATCGAAGTGCTCCCTCCGGACGTGAATGAAAGCCAGCAGGATTTCACGGTTGTGAGCGGGAAGATTCGCTTCGGCCTGGCCGCGGTGAAGAACGTAGGCTTGGCCGCCATCCAATCGATCCTTTCGGCCCGGGAGGAGAAGGGGAATTTTACCTCCTTGGCTGATTTCTGCCTGAAGGTGGACCTGCGCAAAGTCAACAAACGGGTCATCGAGAGCCTGATTAAAAGCGGGTCCTTCGAAAGCCTGGGCTTCTCCCGGGCTCAACTCCTGGCCGGACTGGAGGAGGCCATGGAATGGGCCCAGGGGGTGGAACGGGAGCGGGCCAACCATCAGATCGCCATGTTCGGAGGGATTCGGGGAGGGAAGCGCAGGGACGAGCCCCGTCTTCCCGAGTTGGCCCCTTGGCCCGAAAGCCAAAGATTGGCCGCGGAGAAGGAAACCCTGGGTTTCTACCTGACCGGCCACCCCTTGAGCAGTTATGCCCCGACCCTCCAGCGGTTCACCTCCATGGACACGCTCAGAGTCCAGGAGGCGGCCGACGGGCAGGAAGTGATCCTCGGGGGAGTGGTCAACTCCCTCAAGGAGATCAACACCAAAAAGGGAGATCGCATGGCCTTCGTCAGCCTGGAAGACCTGAACGGGATGGTGGAGGTCATTATTTTTTCCGAGCTCTATAAAAATTCCTCCCTGCTGCTGAAGAGCGAAGACCCTCTCTTCATCAAGGGGAGAGTGGATGCAGGGGAGGAGAGTGTAAAGATCATCGCCAGCGAGGTTCTTCCCTTCGAACAGGCCGTAGGCAAGCTGACCACCAGCGTCCATCTCCGGGTGCATTCTGAAGGCCTGCGGCGGCAGGACCTGGAGGCTATGCGGGAGATCTTCCAGGCCTGCCGGGGCAGCAGTCCGGCCTATCTCCATTTGATTCTTCCAGGGGAGAAGGAAGCGGTCATCGACCTAGGCGAAGATTGGAAGCTGAATTCCACCGACCAGTTGGTCCGCCGGATACGGGACCTGCTGGGGTATGAGGCGGTCAGTTTTCAAGCTTAGGATTATTGGCCTTTTTCCCCTCTTCGCCCTTTCGCCTTTTCCCCTTGATTTAAGGTCTATCCGAATGGCTCTTTATTATCTGGACTTCGAAAAACCCATTGCCGAGATCGACAAAAAGATTGCCGAGCTGAAGACCTTTTCCTACCATCCCCATCCCAGAATGGCCGAAGAAGTCGCCAGTCTGGAAAAACAGCTTCAGAGAACTCTGACCAAGGTTTATTCCAACCTCTCCCGGTGGCAGCGGACGCAGCTTTCCCGTCATTTCAACCGTCCCACCTTTTTGGAGTATGTGGAACAGGTATTTTCCGAATTCCTGGAGCTGCACGGAGACCGGAAATATGGGGATGACCCGGCGATTGTGGGGGGGGTGGCCAAGTTTCAGGGGGAACCGGTCATAGTTGTGGGGCATCAGAAGGGCCGAACGGTGAAGGAAAAGATGAGCCGCAATTTCGGAATGCCCAACCCGGAGGGGTATCGGAAAGCCCTTCGGCTCATGAAGATGGCTGAACAATTCGGAAAACCTCTGATCACGATGATCGACACCCCCGGAGCTTATCCGGGACAGGGAGCGGAGGAAAGGGGACAGGCCCTGGCCATCGCCGAAGACCTTCAAGCCATGGCCACCTTGCGCACCCCTATTATCTCTGTGATCATCGGGGAGGGCGGGAGCGGGGGCGCTTTGGCTTTAGGAGTGGGAGACCGCCTCCTGATGCTGGAGAATGCCACCTATTCGGTGATCTCCCCCGAGGGTTGCGCGGCTATTTTATGGAAGGGTGAAACCGAAAAGGAAAAGGCCGCAGAGGCTCTGAGGGGAACGGCCGCCGATCTATTGGAACTGGGGGTCATCGATGAAGTTCTTCGCGAACCGCTGGGAGGAGCCCACCGCAATGGGAAGGAGATGGCCCGCACCTTCTCGGAATCTCTGGCCCGTCACCTGAAAGGACTGCGGGGAATCCCCATGGAAGACCTCCTGCAGCAGAGATACGAAAAATATCGCCGTATGGGTCGGGTGCTCGGGGGGTAGGAGTTCTGCCGTGGAAGAAAAACCCGGAGGTTTCCGGGAGGCCTACCAGGAAAGAAAATACCGGAACCTTCTTCCCGATCAAGGAATGGTCTCCTTTCAGGTGATGGTCAAGGAGACGGACCTTTATATCAAGGCCTCACGCAACCTGGCCGAGCCTGCCCGCGAGTCCGTCCTCCGCTACCGTCACCAGCTCGAAAGCTACATCCATCTTCATCCCTCATTTCTTCACTCCCTGACCCCTTGGCCCACGGATGATTTTGCAGCGCCCATCATCCAGAGCATGATCCGGGCAGGTCAGGGGGCGGGGGTTGGGCCCATGGCTGCGGTGGCGGGAGCCATGGCCGAATCGGTAGGTCGGGACCTGTTAAAGGAGGCTCCCGAGATCATTGTGGAAAATTGGGGAGACATCTTCCTCCGTTCCTCCCGGGGGATTCCCGTGGGGATCTTTGCGGGCAATTCTCCTTTAAGCCTCCGGGTCGGCCTTTTGGTCCCTGCTTCCGAAGACCCTTCGGGAGTGTGCACTTCGTCGGGAACGGTGGGGCCATCCCTCAGCTTCGGCCGAGCCGACGCGGTTTGCATTCTCTCTCCATCTGCATCTCTGGCAGATGCCGCGGCCACGGCAGTGGGCAATCGGGTGCGGTCCTCTACCGATCTGGAAAGGGGGCTGGAACAAGCCAAAGAGATTGTGGGGGTTGTCGGCGCAGTGATCATCCTGGGAGACAAACTGGCTGCTTGGGGAGAGATCGAACTGATCGATTTGAAAAGATAACTGGGTTCCTTGCCTAATTTCCTTTTTTTTTGCGAGCGAAAAGAATATAATAAGGGCCACTGGGAACCAGGTCCGAGGAAGCGGGATCGAAGTCAGTTGATTCGCATCGGAGTGATTTCCGATACCCATTTGGGGCAGCCGACCGAAGAATTGAAAGCCCTGCTACAAGGGTCTTTCAAAGAGGTGGAGACGATCCTGCACGCCGGAGACCTAACCGAACTAGCCGTTTTGGAAGCTTTTGCCGGCAAGAACCTATTGGCCGTCTGCGGAAACATGGATGCTCAGTCGGTTCGAAAGCAGCTTCCCACCCATCGGGTTTTCCAAGCAGGAAAATTCACCATCGGATTGGCACACGGATGGGGAGGGCCTCAAGGGATCGAGGAGCGGATCGCCAAGGAATTTGGAAAGGTGGATTGCATTGTTTACGGCCACACGCATACCCCCTCGCAAAGGGAGCGGGAAGGGATTTTTTTCTTCAACCCGGGCGCCTTCCACGGGAAAAGGGGTTGGAGCTCAAGGAGCGTGGGCATTTTGAACCTGGGCGGGGGGATTTCGGGCCAAATCATCCACCTGTGAGACCCAAAGGAGAGGGGAATGATTGAACGTCTCTTCGCCCCGTGGCGAATGAATTATATTCTGGCGGACAAGAAGGGCAAAAAATGCATCTTCTGCCCTATGGATGGCCATTCAGACCGAGAGAGGCTGATTCTTCAAAGGGCCTCCCACTCCCTGGTGATGCTCAACCGCTATCCTTATTCCTATGCCCATCTCATGGTGGCTCCGATGCGCCATGTAGACCAGGTGCAGAATTTAAATAAAAAAGAGATGGCCGATATCCTCTTTTCCCTGGGGCAGTCCATCGAGATTCTGAGGGAGGCTTTTCATCCTGATGGTTTCAACGTGGGAATGAACCTCGGGCAGGTGGCTGGGGCAGGGGTTCTCCATCACCTTCACTTTCACATCGTGCCGCGGTGGAACGGGGATACGAACTTCATGCGGCTCTCGGAGAGGTCCGGGTCATCCCTGAGCACCTGAAGGAAACCTACCGTAGGTTATTGCCCTTCTTTCGGAAGATCGAGGAATAGGCGGAGGGAGTATGGGGCTAGCTCGTGCGATCATTTTTTTTTCCCTCTTGGTGTTGGGAATCGGGTTTGCCATCCTGAACGATGGGCCTGTTTCCCTCAAGTACTACTTTGGCTTGGAGACTCATCCTCTTCCCCTGTTCCTCTGGGCCCTCCTTTTTCTCCTGCTGGGGTTGATCCTGTCAGGATTGTGGTCCTTTTTCTCCAAAATCGGACTCCATTCCCGGATTCGGCATTCCCAAAGAGCGATCGCCGACCTTGAAAGGGAACGGAACCGCTTGGCGGAGGAGAGGAAAAGTCTCTGAGTCGGACTTCGAAGGCCTTCCTATACAAAGCGACATTGATTTGTGCAAAACTCGTCATTCCCTGCGAAAGCGGGAATCCAGGAAAGAATTGGATTCCGGGGCTTCGACGCGAGCTCAGCCGAACGTCAAGCCCGGAATGACAGACGCGATAAGATTTAGGTCAGCGTGTATGAACGGGTTTCGATTCCAGGCAGGCAGAAAGGAGAAGAGGGGAGAAAGAGGAACACGGATTTCCTTTCCCTCCCCCGGGAAAAAGACTACTTCTCGATTTTGGCATAAAGGACGGGGAAGCCTCCCGCCTCGAGGGCTTTCTTGATGGGTTCGAAGTAGAAGGTCTTCAATTTGAAGACCACCAGCCGCTTTCCGGTTTCATCGGCCCTATCCGTCACCACGCTGGTGATGTTCACGTTGTGTTCTTTAATGATCCGGGTGATATCGGCCAGAGCCCCGGGCTTGTCGTCCACCATAACTTCCAGCCGACTTCCTTTTTCCTTCATCCCCATTACCTCGATCAGGATCTCCATGACGTCATTCTCGGTGAGAATTCCCACCAGATTGCCGTCTTCCACCACGGGGAGGCAGCCGATTTTGTTGTCGTGAAGTAGAATGGCGGCTTCCTCGATGGAAATATCCGGGGAGATGGTGATGACATTCCGGGTCATGATCTCTCCCACGGTGAGCTTGTCCAGCAAATAGTGGAGCTCCCGAATTTCCAGGGATGTGGCTGGCGAAGCCTCCGCCTTGCGAATATCCATGTTGGTAACCAAACCAATCAATCTCTTTCCGTCCACAACCGGCAAATGCCGGATGTTTTTCTCTTTGAGCAGCTTCTTAGCCAGGGTCATCCGGTCATCCTTGGTAATGGTGACCAGATCCTTTTTCATCTTTCCTCTAACCAGCATAGGAATCCCTCCTGTCCGCTGTTGATAAACAATCTAGGTTCAGTCTATTGAATCCGGAAATGGACGTCAAGGGAATTATTTTAAAGGGTTTTAAAGGCCGGTTGTTGGTTCCTCGTTTCTTGTTCCAGATTAAAGGAATTTTGTTTTAACCTGCAACCAGTAACCCGCAACCAGCAACAAGTCCTTCCTGCGGTTGAATTTTCCGAATGAGTAAGGTAACGTGAATAAGAGGTGCCGAGGATTCGCGCAGATGAACAACGTTACCCCGATGATCCAGCAGTACTTGGAAGCCAAGAGCAAATGTCCCGATGCCATTCTTTTTTATCGCATGGGTGATTTTTATGAAATGTTTTTTGAAGACGCAAAGATAGCATCAGAAATATTAGACATTGCTTTAACCTCGCGGGACAAGAGCAAAGAAGACTCCGTTCCCCTGTGCGGGGTCCCCTACCATTCGGCCACAGGCTACATCCAAAGACTAGTCGACCGGGGATTCAAGGTGGCTGTCTGCGAGCAGATGGAGGACGCTTCCCAGGCCAAAGGGCTCGTCCGCCGCGAAATCATCCGGATTATAACTCCAGGAATGGTGCTGGAAGACGAGCTCCTCCAGCCGAAGGCCAACAATTTCCTGATGGCCATTTCCCTGGGAGGGGAACATTTCGGTCTGGCCATTCTGGATGCCTCGACCGCCGATTTTCTCGCGGCGGAAGTGAATACCGTTCAATCCTTGCGGGATGAGGTTCTGCGCATTGCCCCCAAGGAGGTCCTCCTGGCCGAATCGGCCAAAGGACAAGCTCCGGTGAAAAGCCTGATGAAGGCTTATCCCCAGGCGCTTTATAGCTCCCTGCCATCCGAAGTCTTTGATGAGGAGCGATCGCGGGAGCGGTTGAAGTCCCTGGGCCTTTCCCTCCCGGAAGGAAAGGAGCAATCCCTGCGGGCAGTGGGGGCCATTCTATTTTATGTTCAAGAGACTCAGAAAACCTCCCCTGTCCATCTCTCACGGCTGGAATTCTACCAAGTCCAGGATTATCTGGTTTTGGACGAAACGACCCGGAGAAACCTGGAGCTTTTCGAGAATCTCCAGAGCCGCAGCCGGAAAGGGTCCTTGATCGACATCCTGGATGAGACGGTTACGTCCATGGGGGGACGCATGCTCAAGCGGTGGCTGGGCTCTCCCCTGATGAATATGGAAAAGATTCAGGACCGACTGGAGAAAGTGGCCGAGTTGAAAGAAAAGGACCTGCCCAGGAAGGCCCTCCGAGAGACCCTGCGCCAGATCAAGGATATGGAAAGACTCTCGGCTCGGATTTCCCTGGGAGTGGCCAATGCCCGGGACCTGGTTGCCCTCCGGGCTTCGCTGAATATTCTGCCCGATGCGAAGACTCTTCTTTCTCCCATGGAGTATAAGGGGTTCAAACCGTATCTGAAGGAAATGGACGATCTTCCCTCCATCCGGGACCTTCTGGACCGCGCCATCGAGGACTCTCCTCCCTTGTCATTGAAAGAGGGAGGGCTGATCAAAAGGGGCTTCGATGCCACTCTGGACCGGTACCGGGATATGGGGCGGGAGGGAAAGGGATGGATTGCCGACCTGGAGGCCAAAGAGCGGATGCGGACCGGGATTTCCTCCTTGAAGGTCCGTTTCAACAGAGTCTTCGGCTATTACATCGAGGTCACCAAAGCCAATCTCTCCTCCGTTCCTTCCCATTATATGCGCAAGCAGACCCTGGCGAACGCCGAGCGGTTCATCACCCCAGAGCTTCAGGAGTACGAGACCCAGGTCCTCCACGCCGAGGAGCAGAGCGAAGCCCTGGAATACCAGCTCTTTCAGGAAGTCCTCCAAAAAGTGACTGCTGAGGTTCCCCAAATTCAGAACAGTGCCCAGGCGCTCGCCGAAGTGGATGCCCTTGCCGCCCTGGCCGAGGTGGCCGAGCGGTATGCCTACAACCGTCCCCAGCTGGATGAAGGGGACACCCTAGTCATCGTCGAGGGCCGACATCCGGTCCTGGAGCGGCTCTCCCAGGATGAACGGTTCGTCCCCAATGACCTTTTTCTTAATGGGGAGGACCGGCAAATCCTGGTCATTACCGGGCCCAACATGGCCGGGAAGTCAACGATCATGCGCCAGGCGGCGCTGACCGTTATCCTGGCCCAGATGGGGAGCTTCGTCCCGGCCAAAGAAGCCAGCGTATGCCTGGTAGACCGCATCTTCACCCGGGTGGGGGCCACGGATGACCTGGTGCGGGGCCGAAGCACTTTCATGGTGGAAATGGAAGAAGTAGCCCATATCCTACGAAACATTACTCCCCGAAGCCTGATCCTCCTCGACGAGATCGGCAGGGGGACGAGCACCTTCGACGGCCTCTCCATCGCTTGGGCGGTAACCGAATACCTCCATGACAGTTGTCCCTTCCAGCCCAAAACGCTTTTTGCCACCCATTACCACGAGCTAACCGAACTGGCCATGACCAAACCGCGGGTAAAAAACTTTCATGTAGCCGTAAAGGAATGGAATGATCGAGTGATCTTTCTCCGAAAGCTGGTGGAGGGGGGGACCAGCCGGAGTTACGGCATCCAGGTGGCCCGGCTAGCCGGTCTACCGGAAGGAGTAATCGAGAGGGCCAAGGAAATTTTGCATAATCTCGAGCAAGGGGAGTTCACCGAAGCCGGGGTTCCCAAACTGGCCATCTCCAAGAAAAGAAAACTGGCCTGGGAAACCCACCAGCGGACCCTTTTCCAGTCTCCTCCGGACCCGATCCGCGAGGCTCTGAGGAAGATCGATCCCAACCGTCTCACCCCCCTGGATGCCCTGAACATCCTGAGCGACTTGAAAAGCCGCCTTTCCGACAGCGAATAGCCCCGGCAGCTCGTAGGGCGGTTCGCGAACCCTGGATTTTCAAATACTGCAGGGGGATTAACGATTGAGCGGAAAAACCTATTTTTTTAACTGGAAGGAAGTCAACTCCCAATCAAAAATTTCCTTTTTCCCCTTCATCCAATCTTTATCATATTTGCATTTGACAAAGTATTTAACATCCGGCGAATACCAATACTGGTTTATGATTTCTTCACCGACACTCGACCACTGGCCTGGAGAGCCAATTATTTTTCGTCTATGTTCTACCCCAAGAGCCTTAAATTTTCCCGCTTGGACTGCTATATCCTCCCAGCCTAAAACTTTGTATATCTCAGAATAATCGTAAAATACCCGATGGTAGGGGCCAGATTCAGTTGATGAATACCCGCTTTTCCATTGTTTCCCTTTGCTAAAAGGGAAGTTTAAAATTTTTGATAGTCCCTCCCCATATTTCCTGCTTTTGTCTCCATCCAAAACATTCATCCTGTTCAGACTGGATTTTTCGAATAATATTGTGTTACACCCCTGGCTCTCGAATATACATTTGCCTTCTGAGAATTTCAGAATATAGCCACTCTGGTCCGCTTTGACGACTTCGATACTCCCATTCCCAGTAAAAACCCATTTGTCTAACACATTCCAAACAGGGGCCTCAACCTTTTCTTGAGAAAAGGCCAAGGAAGGAAGAAGCACAAACAACAATCCTGCCAATATCAAATTTTTCACTTAGTTACCCCCTTTCTTTTTCTTGAATCTTATAGGAAAAAAATCTAAGCCTCCAAAAGGAACCTGAATCTCCTTGGAGGCTTCGTATTGGCATCTTGGAAGGGGGCGAAATCGAGAAAGGGAGAGCCCCGTTATTTTTCTACTTTGACCCAATCAGCGGCCACAGGCGGGTGGGTAAAGAACTCTATATAGCGAATTTCCTTGTCTGAAGTGTTCTCGATCGTATGTTTTACCCCTGGAAGAATAAAAATCACATCACCCGCTTTAATGGGAACTTTCACGCCATCAACGATCTCGTTGCCCGTTCCGCTGATAAAATACAAAATGGATTCGCGATCCTTGTGGTAATGGTAGGCTAATTTTGCCCCGGTAGAGGGTGGCGGGAGAATGACAAAAATCCCATTGAGGTGTTTGGCCTTCATTTTTTCGTTTACGATTTCGGTAAAGTAAAATTTATCCTTGTTGGGATTGGCCATTTTGGCGAACTCTTGGCTATCAAACAATCTGAATCCAGGGAGCTCCTTTGTCTGGGCAAATGCCCCAGATGGAATTAAAAGAACCATGAAAAGAACTCCGACCATCCCAACCCTAAAAATACTCGTGTACATATTGGCCTCCCTTTTTGATTTTTATTGCTCTATTAAATATGGCTATGGCACCCCGACTTGTTGAAATTCTTGCACACATCCGGTAACTGATTGATTACCGATTCGCTGAAAATGGAGGAAATTTAATGGGTGATGGGGACGGAAAAAGAAGCTGGGAAAGAGAATGTCAAACGGAAGATAATCGGAAGAGACATCCAATCTTCAAATCATTTTCGTTAGTTAAAATCAAGTTGGCGCTTGTGGCTTGGTTTTCATTTCACCTTCGGAGCTCGTCTTCTCCAGGAGGGATTTATAAATGGCCTGGGTTTTGGCTGAGGGTTCGATGCCAAGGGCCGAAGACAGGATTTTCCGGCACCGATGGTACACCGCCCTTGCTTCCGCCTCTCGATCCAGGCGTAGATAGCAGGTCATGAGATTCTGGTAAAATTCTTCCGCAAGATCGTCCGCATCCAACCCTCGCTGGTAGCATTCCAAGGCTTTTTCCCATTGGCCGGTTTGTTCCCAATGTTGACCTAACCTGTTTACGCAACCTAAAAACTTGCTCCTCAGCCGTTCTCGGAGGGAAACCATCCAGGGTTGTTCGGGTTCTCCGCCAAGGAAGGCTCCTCGGTACACCCCGATCGCTTTTTCAGTTAATTGAAAGGAGGCGTCAATCCGCCCTTCCTGTCTCTGGGTGTCTGCCTGCCGCCAGATATTTTCCAAAGCCCAAACATCCAACCAGCAGTATCTCTTATCAAGGGTCAGCTTTCCTTCCTTGAATTGGAAGGCCTTTTCGCAGCCGGCTAATTGGCGGAGACGGTGGAGGGCAGATATGAACGAACGATGGGCGGCATCGCCATCGGCCTCCGGCCAAAGGATATCCGCCATCATCTCCTCTTTTACCTCTCGGCCCCCTAAGGCAATCAATACTTTGAGCATGGAAAGAGGCTTCTGTTGAACTTTTCTCGAAAACTGGATCGGTTTCCCGTCTTTCCACAGTTCAAACCGCCCCAAGGTGAGGATTTTCACTGGCCAGGGCCAGTTTTCTAAATGGTAAAAAGGCTCATCCAGAGTCAGATTTCGCTTGCGAATGATTTCCCGCACATATTCCACTTCAATCCTGGCCTCAAGCGCCCGGGCACAGAGCAGAGACATGGCCGAAGGGGAATCGACATAGGTTTCCGTAATTCCTTCTTCCTTGCCGATCGCCAGAGCGTCGCGGAGGAATGAAAGCCCTGAGGCTTCTTTTCCTTGGGCGAAGGCAAACCGTGCCTCAGCTATCAGAATAAAAAATTTCAGTAAAAAGTTCTTTGACGGATCACATGTGCGAGAAGCTTGCGCGAGTTGATCCGCAGCTTCCTTGTGGTTCCCAAGTTCATGCATCGCATGAGCCTTGGCTACGTGAGCAAAAGACTGAGTGAGCAGCGATCCCACATGGGTAACGAATTTTATGGCTAAATCTGCATGAAGAG
>DASPRR010000157.1:0-5480 GCA_035624375.1 Thermodesulfobacteriota bacterium
ATCCAGGTCGCGGATGAAGTACCAGGTAGAGGCCCGGTCTGGGACCACGTTGGGCGCCTCTCCCCCTTCCAGGGTGACCCAGTGGGTCCTCTGGGTAGTGGGCAAATGTTCGCGCATGCGTTCGGTTCCGGCGTGCATGAGCTCGACGGCATCAGTGGCGCTCCTTCCCATCCAGGGCATGGCACCGGCATGGGCGGTCTTCCCCTTGAAGGTCACGATGAAGGAAACCATGGCCGTCCCTTCCATCCCATAGGCTACCTGGAAAAGACTGTCCCCGTGGTTGTCCAGGACGACGTCGACTCCTTCAAACAGCCCGGCCTTCACCATGAAAGGGCGGCTGGTCAGAATCTCTTCCGCAGGAGAGCCGTAGATTTTGAGAGTCCCGTTCAACCCTTTTTTCTCCATGAATTCCTTGAGGGTGACGGCGCTCAAGGCTTGAGTGACGAACATGGTGTTGTGGCTGCAGCCGTGGCCCGGGGCGCCGGGGACCAGGGGGTCTTTTTTAGGGGACCCGGCCTTCTGGGAAAGCATGGGCAGGGCATCGTATTCCCCCAGAAAACCGATGACGGGCTTGCCGCTGCCGTAACTCCAGGTCGCTATAAAGGCCGTGGGCATCCCGGCCACCCCCCGCTCCACTTTGAATCCCGCCGCCTCCATCCCATCGGCCAGCAGCTTGGCCGACCGGTATTCTTCCAGTCCCAACTCCGCATAGCTCCAGATGGCATCCGACATTTTCCAGAACTTTTCCTGCCTCGATTCAACGGCCTTGGCGATGGCCAGTTGGTCTGAATTCATCCCATCCTCCCCTGGTTTTAATAAAACGCATAGAGCCTGGCGCATGGCTCCCATTCGGAGATATCCTTGAGATCATACCTCCCAGCACGGGTTGTAAGGGCGATACATGTCGGAGACTCGACTCTACGAGAATCGCCCTTGCGGCGCGGGGGTCAGAGCTTTACCTGCCGGACTTCCAGAATCGGGGAAAGGGCGCGGAGTTCCTGCAGGACTGAGTCGCTTGCCGGCGTGTCGATGTTGATGAAAGAGACGGCCATCCCCCCGCGTTCGTTCCGCCCCATCTGCCATTCCGCGATGTTGATCCCCTTCTCTCCCAGGAGCGTTCCCACCTTGCCGATCACCCCTGGAATGTCCCGATTGGAGAGAATCAGGGCCGGCCCCGAGGGAAGGGCGTCGATCCGGTAGTCGTCCAGGAGGACGATCCGGGGAATCTTGTGAAGAAAGAGAGCCCCGCCGATCAGACGGGTTTCTTTGGTGGAGAACGCTCGGCAGAGGATCACGTTGGAATAATCCTGAGCTGCGGGGTGACGGGTCTGGGAAACTTGGATCCCCCGCTGGTCGGCCAGATGAGGGGCATTGACGTAATTCACGTCTTCGCTCAGGATGGGGGAGAGGATTCCCTTCAGCAGGGCGACAGTCAGAGGTTTTCCGTTGGCTTCCACGTCTTCGCCGCGGAACTCCACTTCCACCCGGCTGATCCGGCCGCGAATCATCTGCATGTGGAGCGATCCCATTTTTTCCGCCAGTTCCATGTAGGGGGCCAGGGACCGGTAGTCCACGCCTTCGGGGAAGGGCAGGTTGACCACATTGCGGAAATTCTCTCCCCGCAGGGCTTCGATCACCTGCTGCACGACCTGCACGGCCACGTCTCGCTGAGCCTCCCAGGTGTTGGCCCCGATGTGGGGAGTGGCGACCACTTCCTCCCGGGAAAGAAGCTGTTGGATCAGTTCCCCTTTGGGAGGCTCCTTGCCATAGACATCCAGGCCCACACCGGCCACCTTCTTCGCTGATAGGGCGTCGAGGAGGGCTTTTTCGTCCATGATTCCTCCTCGGGCGCAGTTAATCAGCCGGACTCCTTCCTTCATGAGGGCGATCTCTTTTGCGCCGATCATGCCGCGGGTCTCCTCGGTAAGAGGGGTGTGGACGGTGATGAGGTCGGCCTCGCGGAGGAGTTCTTCCAGGCTGCCTACTAGGCGGACGTGAATCCGCTCAGCCGCTTCTTCGGCGATGTAAGGATCGTAGGCCATCACCTTCATTCCAAAGGCCTGGCACCGCGTGGCCACCCGCGAACCGATCCGGCCCAATCCAATGACCCCCAGGGTTCTGCCGTGCAATTGCACCCCCAGGAATTTGCTCCGGGTCCATTCCCCCTTCTTGATCGAGGCGTTCGCCCGGGGAATATTGCGGCACAGGGCCAGCATCAGGCCGAGGGTCAGCTCGGTAGCCGCCAAGGTGTTGGCCTCGGGGGTGTTCATCACCAGAACCCCGTGGAGGGTGGCGGCTTCGATATCGATGTTGTCCAGCCCCACCCCGGCTCGGCCAGCCACTTTCAGCCGCCTAGCCGCTTCGAAGACCGGAGCGGTCAGGGGAGTTCCCGAGCGGGTTATCACCCCGTCGTAATCCCCGATCATTTCGATCAGTTTTTCCGGGGCAGGAAGTTTCACCAGGTCGTGCTTTACGTCCGCGGCAGCTTCGAGGAGAGTCAGCCCGGCGTGCCCTATGTCATCGGTAATCAGAATTCGAAACATCGCGGAATCCCTCTGGTCATTTTTTCTCTCCTTTAGAATACTCATCCAGAAAAAATATGCAAGGTTTGTTCCCCAATCGCAGTCCTTTTCGGAGGAGATGAATTCTCAGGAGCCCCAAGAAGGGTATTTTGGGTTGAAATTTCCCCCGTCGTTCAGTATGTTGACCTTGGGGGCAGAGGTACCAGAATTGGTGTTATTTAAAGGGCTGGAACGCCCCTTCGGTGCACAATGAAGAGGTGAGAATGGAGGAAGGAATAAAAACAGGCGAATCTTTCGTGCCGAAGGAGAGTGGGTTAATAACCCTTCTGGAGAACCGGGGTTTAATTCTTGCCTTTCGGCTGATCCTGGCGGGCATCTTTCTCCTTTCTTCCTTCGGAAAGCTGGTCGATATCGAACGTTACTCGGTGGATGCGGTGTACGACTTCGGCATCCTGCCCATGGTGCTGGCCCGTCCCTTCGGGCTGGTTATGCCCTTCATCGAGCTCCTCTGCGGACTGGGGCTCCTCTTCGGGGTCCTGACCCGCCTGTCCGCCCTGGGCGTGGCCCTCATGAGCCTGGCTTTTTTCATGGCCAAAGCCATAGTGCTTGCCGAGGGGAGAACGATCGAATGCGGATGTTTCGGTGCGGTCGTAGACACTCTGGCGTCAATGACCATTTTCATGGATATCCCCATGTTCCTTCTTTCCCTGGTCGTGATGAGGGCCCCGTCCTCCGCCCGCCATTGGATGGCGGTCGGGAAACGTTTGTCTCAAAGGTGGAAGGAGAAGCTAAATCGGGTATGGTGAGGACTCCCGTTGGAAGAAAGTGATCCTAAGCCCAAAAGAAAGGAGAGATTAAACATGCCGAAAAAGAATGTGCTCAGAGTCTTCTGGGCGGCAGCCATTTTGGTCGGCCTTCTGGGTTTGCCGTCGCTGGCCGCGGCCAAAGAGCAGGTCCAGGAATGGGAAGTCATCAATCCTTCGGGCACGATCAGCATCCAGCCGATCAAACCGGCTCCGCGGTTGGCCAGCCTGGAGGGCAAAACCATCGTTCTCCGCTGGAACGGGAAGCACAACGGGAACAATTACCTGGATCGTGTGGCTGAGCTCCTGGCCGAGAAAATGCCCAGCGCGAAGGTGATCAAAGTTTACGACCTCGACAAGTCGACAGTCAAGATCAGCGGCTCCAATGCCGAATCCGCCCGCATCGCCAAGGTCATCAAGGATCTCAAAGCCGACATTGTGATCGGCTCTCAAGCGGACTGAGGGTCCTGCACCTCATGGCTGGTAGTTGACCAGTCCGAAGTGGAGAAACTGGGAATTCCGACGGTGACTGTGGCCACCACTGCTTTCCTTTCCCTGGCCAGAAGCACCATGGAGAGCATAGGCCTCGCAGACATGGCGTTTGTGGAAGTACCCCATCCCATGGGCATGGTTTCGCTGGCCGATATTAGGGCCAAGGCCGATCAGTCCTTTGCGGAGATTCTGCAGAAGGCTGTCCAATGGAAGGCCTCGCGAACCGAAATCCCGGGCCTGGGAAAGCCGCCCTACCCGGCGGAGAGAATCAAATTCAGGGGAACCTATGAGTCCTTAAACAAGATGTTCTACGAAAAACGGTGGTCTTTGGGATTGCCGGTCATCCCGCCCGCGCCGGAGGCAGTGGCCGAGATGCTGAAAGGTACGAGCCGGCAACCCAGTGAAGTGGTCTGGGTGGTTCCGCCCCGTATGGGGCAGTTGACCGTGGAACTGGTGGCTACCCTGGGGGTCATGGCGGGGTGCAAGCCGGAGCATATGCCTCTCCTACTGGCGATGATAAAAGCCATCAGCCATCCCCATTTTGATTGGCGGGGCAGCTCCACAACCACGGCTCCCACAACTCCGGTGATCGTCATAAACGGGCCGATCCTCGATGAATTGGGCATCGGCTATTCCACCGGTGCCCTGGGCGGAGAGCAGCCCGTGAACATCGCCCTGGGGTATTTCGTGAACCTGGTCGGGGACATCGTGGGCGGGTCTATGCCCCCCGACCCAGATAAAAGCACCCTAGGGAGCCGGGAGGACCTGGTGGCCATTGTCATCGGCGAGAACGAAAAACAAAATCCCTGGAAACAGTCTTATGCCGTAGACCTAGGGTTCAAGCCGACGGACAACGTGGTAACCGCCTATTCGGCCTACATGGGGACCAACAACACCGACCATACCAGCGTGAAAGGTACCCAGCTGCTGAATACCCTGTCCCTGGGGGCGGCAGCGGTTGCCTGTGGAATCACCAGCTGCTTTACCCAGTACGAAAAGCCCTACGCCATTGACAACCGGGTGAAATTCGTCTTCCTCTTCCTGGCGCCGGAGCACGCTGACACCATTTATAAGGACTTCCCAAACAAGCGGGCCGTCCAGGAATATGTAGTGAAAAAGGCGGTGGCCCCTTATTGGAGCTATGCCCCTGAAATCTGCACTGTGCCTAAGGAGTTCGGGCCCTACGACGAAAACACGATGATTCCCCGGTTCACCAAGCCCGAGCAGGTCCATATCGTGGTGACCGGCGGGCCCGGAAAACAGTCGCAGGTCTGGCCTCCATTCACCACGGTGTTCAAACCGGTGTCGGTTTTGGTGGAAAAATAGAGGAACCATCCCGGTCATTCACCCTCTGGCGTGGACAAAAGGCCGGTGAGTCGGCGGGAAAAAGACTGAAGAGAAGGGAGAGCCTCTTTTCTGGGAGAGGTTCTCCCGGTCCCCATACTGTAACATTCCTCCTCCAGATTCTGATTCCCCTGATCGGAGAGAAGGACCCGGAAGATGCGAAGGTGTACCTTCCTCCCATTCTTGATTCTATGCGTTACTGATCAGTCCATAATTGTGTGGACGCTGAGGGGAAAGCCGTTCGTGCTGAGCTTGTCGAAGCATGAACGGCATTACGACGCACCCTTCGACAAGCTCAGGGTGAACGGTGACAGGCAAA
>DASPRR010000164.1:0-3586 GCA_035624375.1 Thermodesulfobacteriota bacterium
TCATCGACCTTTCCGGGGCAGGAGATATTTATGTGATCGGTGCCGGCAAAACGGTGCAAAGGCAAGCCAAGGCGCTGGAGGATTTGCTGGGGAATAGACTCACCGCAGGGGCCGTTACCATCAAAAGGGGTGAAGAGGTCCTTCTCAAGAAAATCGAGGTAACCGAGGGGGCTCACCCGGTCCCTGATGAAAAATCGGTGGAGGGGACCCGTAAGATTGCCGAGATTGCGCGCCGAGCAAAGAAGGGAGACGTAGTTTTTGCCCTCTTTTCCAGCGGGTCCTCTTCTCTGTTTGCCCTTCCGCTGAAAGGCTACCCCCTGGAAGAGATGAGGGCTGTTTACAAGCTGGCGATCCAATACGGCGACCAGAGCATCATCTGGAGGGTGATGAAGTATTTCTCGGCGGTGAACAGCGGAAGAATTGTGATGATGATTCATCCGGCGCGGGTCGTCAATCTTCTCATGTCAATCAAGGGGTATGAGCCCTGGCAGGGAAGAATCCCCGAGGGGGGTGATTGGATTCCGTCCTGGCCGCCGGGGCCCCGGCGGCTTGCGGATGCTGCGGAGGAAATGAAAACCGAGCCCTGGTGGGAGGAGCTGCCTTGGTCCATGCGGACGGCCCTGGAGCGCCATGACCCAAAGTGCGAGGTCCCGAGCCTCGAAGATTTCCGGCGGGTCCAGGCCAGTTACTGGCAGCCGGTCAATAACCGGCGGATGATGGAAGCGGCCAGGGCGAAAGCGGAGGAGTGCGGATTCCACGGAGTCATTTTAGGAAACTGGATGATGGTCGAGAGTTCAGATGCAGCGGAAGTCATGATCGGAATTGCTCGGGAATGCCTGCGTCACGAAACCCCTTTCAAGCCCCCGGTAGCCCTGATTTCCGGAGGGGAAATGACCGTACCTGTGGGAACAGCCACGGGGATCGGGGGACGGAACCAGGAATTCGTCCTGACGGCTGCGATGAGGATTTCGGAAATGGGCGAGAAGGGAATTGTGATCGGTTCGGTGGACTCGGACGGAACCGACGGCCCGGGAACCCAGCTTGTGTCGGGACCCGGCTCTGCCTTACGAACTCTGGCCGGGGGAGTGGTCGATGGGAAGACCCTGGCCGATGCATTGGCGATGGGCATCGACCTGCGGATGGAATTGAAGAACCACAATTCCACTCCGGTGTTGACGAGCCTGAAAAGCGGACTTTATACGGGCAACACGGGCATTGTGGGGGGAGACCTAAGGGTCGTACTGATTCCAAATTCGAATTTCCAAATCCCAAATCCCAAATAAGCTCCGAATCCTAAAATCCAAAATCGAAACTCGCTTGCATGTTTGGTTGATTCCATTTTTGATCATTGATATTTATTTGGAATTTGGTGCTTGGGATTTGGTATTTTCATAGCAGTGCATGCAGGGTGACATCTGTGCATCCCAAGAACAGAGCACAGAGAGGGAGGAGGCGCTTGTGAGTTCAGGAACGGCCATCGTATCGGTTACGGCGCGGCAGGTTTATTCGGATCGGGGGCATCCCGGCATCGAGGCCACGGTGAAGACCGAGAACGGAGCCGTGGGAGTTGCCGTCTGCACCGCTGGAATCTCGGTGGGTCAGCATGAGGTACAGTTTGCCTACGACGGCGGAACCAAGTGGCGGGGGCGCGGCGTGCAAAAAGCAGTGGACAACGTGAACCAGATGATTGCCCCGGCGCTCAAAGGTATGGATGCTTCGAGGCAGTCAGAGGTTGATGATGCCATGCTCAGCCTCGGAGGTCCCGGAGCCAAGCTGCGGCTGGGTGGAAACGCAACAGCCGCCGTGTCGGCCGCGGTGCTGAAGGCCGGAGCAGCCGGCCTGGGAATCCCCCTGTACCAGCACATCGGAGGCGTAAACGCATGCACCCTGCCAGTTCCGGGTGAAATCAGCTTCATGGGCAGCGACCGGTACGGGAGCGGGAAACGCTCCGGGGGAAAACCCAGCTATTCCTTCATGGCCTATGGGTTCGATACTTTTTCAGATGCTTCTTATGCCATCTGGGACATCTCCACCGAATGGAGGGAGGCGCTCAACCGGAAATTCGCAATCCCCAAGGTCTCCAGGACGAGTCATCCGGTCATCCAGGCCGGCGTGATCCGGCACGACCGTGAAATCTGGGATCTCATGAACGAAACCGTCCACCGGCTAGGCTACGGGGGAAAGGTAGGATTCCAGGTGGACGTGGCTGCGGGAACGTACTATGAGAAAGACCGGGATCGCTTTGTGGGTCTCTTTTCCTCCGAGGACAAGACCCGCGATGACCTGATGAAACTTTACCGGCAAATGGTGAAAGATTATCCCTTCGTCATCCTGGAGGACCCCCTGGACGAGGATGATTATGAGGGCCATGCGGTATTAACCCGAGAGCTTGGAATTCAGCTTGTGGGAGACGACCTGTTTACCACCAACGCCGAACGACTGGAGAAGGGGATTCAAGCGGGAGCGGCGAACACGGTGCTTCTGAAGGTGAACCAAATCGGGACGATCACCGAGGCCTTCGAGATGGTCCGGATGGCCTATGGGCATGGCTATGGAGTCATGCCCTGCGACAGCAGGGGCGAGGGGGCTGACATTGGGGATTACTCGGTGGGGTTGAACTGCGGGACCATCCGGGAGAGCGCTACCGGACCCCGAGGCAACCGACTTTTGCAGATTGAAGCCGAACTGGGCAGACGGGCCCAGTTCCTGGGAAAGAAGGGATTCAAAGGAAAGTTGTAAGGGCGATTCACGTCGGAGACTCGACCTAAACGTTGCATAAAATTTTTGAGGAGTAGGGTCGTCATTCCCGCGAAAGCGGGAATCCAGTAAGAAATCCTGGATTCCGGGTCAAGCCCGGAATGACGGATGTTAAAGTTCTCCGAAAGTGATAGCCAGGAACAGCATGAGAATCCGGATGAAATGCAATCCTATCAACAGTTCTCATCATGCGGGAGCATGAATTTATGCACCTGATGGGTCGACTCTACGAGAACCGCCCCTACCCGTTGCTGCACTTTTTATTTCTCCATACCGAAAGCAGTCGATGACATGATCATTCAGCATCCCCACCGCCTGCATGAAGGCGTAGCAGATCGTTGAGCCCACGAATTTAAATCCCCTCTTTTTCAAATCCCTGCTCAAGGCGTCCGACTCTTTGGTTCGGGCGGGGATTTCCTGCAGCTTCTTCCATCGATTGTGGATGGGACTGTTTCCCACGAATTGCCAGACGTAGCGGTCGAAGGTTCCGAACTCTTCCCGGATTTCCAGGAAGGCCCGGGCATTCTGAACAGCGGACTGGATTTTCAGTCGGTTGCGGATGATCCCCCGGTTGCTGAGCAATTCGCGGACTTTTCTTCCATCGAACCGGGCGACGCGTGAAGGGTCGAAAGAATCGAAGGCTTCCCGAAAAGCCTCCCTCTTTTTTAGAATGGTAATCCAGCTCAAGCCTGCCTGGGCCCCCTCCAGGATGAGCATTTCGAAGAGGCGGCGGTCATCGTGGAGTGGGACCCCCCATTCCCGGTCATGGTATTCTAGGTAAAGGGGGTCCGATCCGCTCCATTCACAACGCCTTTTCATGCGCTTTCTC
>DASPRR010000167.1:0-10192 GCA_035624375.1 Thermodesulfobacteriota bacterium
AATCAATCCCTGAGAGATGTATCCTACGGCGGTGGCACCTTCGTCGCCGTGGGGAAAGGGGGGACGATCCTTTCCTCTCCGGACGGAGTGATTTGGACGGGGTGCAACTCGGGGACCGGTTATGATCTCAACGGGGTTAGTTATGGAGGGAACACTTTTGTGGCCGTGGGAGAGGGAGGAGCCATCCTTGCCTCTTCCGATGGCTTGACCTGGGCGGCGAGGGATTCCGGGACCCATCAGGGGCTCAATAAAATTACCTACGGAAAGGACACCTTTGTTGCCGTGGGGAGAAACGGAACCCTTCTTGCTTCTCCCGATGGGGCTGTTTGGACCCCGCAGCCCTCTGGAACACACGGTCACCTGGATGGAATTGCTTATGGGAAAGATACCTTTGTGGCGGTGGGCGAAGCCATCCTTACCTCTTCCGACGGAAAAGCCTGGACCGAAAAGAAAGCCGGGGCAAGCCATCGCATCTTCGGGGTTGCCTATGGCGGGGGGGTCTTTGTGGGGGTGGCGGATAACGGGGGCATTCTCACTTCCTCCGACGCCTCCGAGTGGACCGCGAGAGACACCGGGATTCACCTGACCCTTTTCGCCATCGCCCATGGGAAAGAAAGATTCTTGGCCTCGGGAGAAAGGGGTATCCTTCTCCTGTCCGACCCCTTGCCTTCCCCCCAAATTTCGGTTTCTTCAACCTCGCTTGATTTTGGGTCGGTTAAAGTCGGGGACTCGTCATTCACGAACCTGACGATTTCCAATTCCGGATCGGCCAACCTGATCATCCGGCAGATGAACTTCAGCGGAGCCGACACGCTGGATTTCAACACCCGGAACGACAACTGCACGGGGGTGACCCTTTCCCAGTCCCAGAGCTGCACCGTGCAGATCGTTTTCTCCCCCCATTCCACCGGGTCCAAAAGTGCAACCCTATCGATCTCCTCCAACGATCCTGATACCCCTACCCAAACCGTTTCCCTGAGCGGTAGCAGCAGCGGGGTTAGCGCCATTTCTGGTTCGACGGGTAGTTTTTGCTTCATCTCCTTTTCTACGTTCGGCTCCGAGCTCGGCAAATATCTGGACCTACTCCGTGAATTTCGGGATGTCTTTTTGATGGAGACAAAAATCGGAAGAACGGTGGTGGATTTCTATTATCGGCATTCTCCGGCGATGAGCCAGGTGCTGGCCCGCCACGATTTCTTGAGAAGAGCCGTGGCGTTTGGATTGGTGCCCCTCCTGGCAGCCATCGCCTATGTGACCCTCTATGCCTCGCCCGCGGAAAAAGCGATCCTTTTCCTTCTGATAGCCGGAGGGGTGTTCGCCGGAGGGCGACTGATTCGAAGATCAGGAAGGGATTGGATAAACCGCAGATCAGATGCGAGCAAATTAGGTGGCGCAGGCGGAGCTATCGCGATTTGGGGTCCTTGAATGGGCGACATTCAAATCGTGAAGGACTATATTCCTGGCTCCATCGGGCGAGTGGCCGAACTTCATGGGAAATACTACCAAAAGCATTGGGGGTTTGGCCTGTTCTTCGAGGCGAAGGTGGCCGCCGAGCTGGCGGAGTTCCTCAGCAGATATGATGAAAGGCGGGATGGCTTCTGGACCGCATCCCTAGAGGGAAACGTTGAGGGTTCCATTACAATCGACGGGCTTCACGCCGAAGGTCAGGGAGCCCATCTGCGGTGGTTCATCGTGTCTGACGAAATGCGTGGAAGCGGCATCGGCAATCGGCTCATCAAGGCTGCGATCGACTTTTGTCAAAAGTGCCATTATCAGCGCGTCTACCTTTGGACGTTTGAGGGCCTTAACGCGGCCAGACATCTCTACGAGAAGAGCGGATTTAAGCTCGTAGAGCAACATAGGGGCACGCAGTGGGGTGCGGAGGTCAACGAGCAGCGATTCCTGCTACAGCTCCAGTGATTCCACCCGGCGCTAAACCGGACGCGCTTGACACCGCGCCGCTCAGCTCTGATCGGTCCTTCCGACCGCAGGCGGTCGGGAGGAACAGGCTTCCGACTGAGGTGCAACGCGTTCTGCGCCTGCGGCATCCCTTCGTCATCTCTTGCCACCAGGCCTAGGGCTAGGGACCGAGTTTCACCTTTAAAGATGACCGTAGCTCAGGGCTTCAGCCCTGATACCTGGCTCTGATTTATGACCTCTGCTCATAGAAAATATCAACGCTTTTGATGTGTTCCATTAATCCATGGACCAACCCGCGATCTTTGTTCCCAGCCTAGTGGGCGTCCGATCCAATAGTTCTTCCTGCGGATCCATCCATGGTCATTCTTTTTATTTGGGCTTTGAATTTCGGACATCAGATGTAACGATTATTAGTGGTATCCTTCAAGGACACCCGTCGGCAAAACCCAGCAGAAATGTTCAGGGGCTATTGTCTCCGCTCCTCCGTCCATGTGCCCCACGAAATGGTCCCCCACTCGGGAAAATCCCAAGGAGAATATCTCCTCAAGCTTCATCAGGCGGCCCAGGATGTCTTTCCACTTCTTTTCGTCGATTGGCTTGACCACGCACCCGCCATACTGGGCCTCTTCGAGACGGCCGAAGGGATCGTAAAAAATGACCTCGCCGGCCGAAGCCCCGGCGAGAATCTTATTCCCCTGATAGGGGGAAGGCAGACGATGCCATATGGCCTCAGCATCCCGGTAGAGGCCAAGCATAAGGATCGAACCTCCCATCAGGGCCTGCCCCAAGTGTTCGTATCCGGTCCCGACGATGTTGACCTCGAGCCCCGGTCCTCGCGGATCGCTCACGGCACAAACCCACCCCCGGTCGACCACGTTGCCCAAGATGTAAAATGTGCCCCCCTTTGCCGAATATCCGGCTACCTTGCCCACATCCCCGTGGATTTCCAGAATACCAGAATGCATGACCATACCGGTGAAATTCTGAGCATGGTTGTGGACCCGCAGGCGGACGCCCATGTTGAAGGCCCCGCAATACTCCCCGGGGCTTCCGAAGACATCGACCTGGGTACCTCCGGTCGAACCCGCCCCCATGCCCATGCCAATGCCCCGCTGCCCCTGGGCTCGGTACACGATGAATCTCCGCCACCCTATCCGGTGGCTATGGTCGAGGAAACAACTCAGAACCTTTCGGGCATCGATGCCCTCGGGTTGGAATCCCCGGGCGTCAACGGCCAAAATTTGTTCCCCCGCCATCGGCGACTGGAGCCGGTCCGCATTTTCGGCGGTTATGCGGTGGATATCGCCATCTCCGTCTGAGCCGTCCAGAACATGGTTAACCTCTTCGCTCAAGAGATAGTATAGGGCTCCTCGATCCTTTCCGCCCGTGTCCCATCCCACCATATAATCATGAATCCGGGTCATTTCCTCCAGTGCCCGGCAGATGGAAAAGTCTTTCGCAACCTGTCGCAGGGCCGCCTGGAACTCGCTGAAGCTGAAGCGGGGAAGTCTTTCCCGGAAGAAGTTGGGCAAATCCGATTCCCATTCAAATCTCCAACTTGTCCTCCGTCCCCTTTTCTCTTCCTCTGCGACGTGGAAGGTGCCCCGGGGAATTGGGACGGGCTGGCCAAATTTATCCAGAACCTCATGCCCGGTGATTCTCCCCCTGGGATCATAAAAGACCCGGCTCAACATCCCCGTCGTGACCGTAAAGGTCATCGGCGGCACCGGGGTCCGGATGAGTCCCAGCCTGTGCATTTCCTGCATTCCTGCGTCGCATCCCTGCTTCTCCGAGCAGATGATACTCACGAAGTTTTCCCCGTCGTCATAGAGCATGGCCACGTTGGGACGAAGCAGGGATGGGTCGATGATATCCAGCCGCTCGATGACCCGCCGGTAGGGATCGATGCGGCCACAGAGGTATTGGTAAGGGCCGTCCGGCGCGCTCTCCAGCTCCACTTCTTGCACGCGCTCAAAGCGTTGCCTTACCTCGGAGGGCAGCTGGGAGAGCTTCCAACCCGTCGTGGGGGAAAAGGCTTCCACCAAGGCATCGAAAGGATACTGCAGATACTGGCTGAGGAGATGAAGCTTCAGGGAGGCCACGGCAGTATCGGTCTGAACCAGGGGGACGAGGTTGAACTGGGCCAACCGGTTCACCATCGTCCGGTAGTTGGTGGTCTCTCCGTTGTGGGTCAGGGCTGTATGTAATTCGGCAAAGGGATGAGCATTCATTTGATCAACCACCGACCCGGTCGCCAGCCGCCGGTGGATTACGTTGACCGGAGCCTCGGGCAGCTCCCAGGGAATCAGCCGCCCGTCGGTCTTCCAGCAACCCGAGTTTTTTCCGCAGGACATGACGGCGGCTCTTTTTTCTTTGACCTCGGCGTAGTTCTCCTGGGTGATTCGCCGGGAAAGGCGATAGATATACTCGTCTTCCGCCTCCTGCAAGAAATGCCGGTTCTGGCCATAATTTCCAATTGTGACCTCTCGGTAGCGCATCTCTTTGGGGGGCCATACTGGATCATTCACTAAAGCCTCCACGATGAAGCGGTGGATCTCTTCCGGGCGCACCCGGACAAAGAATCGGAACATATCTCCCGGGTCTTTTCCTCCGAAAGAGCGGAAATCCTGTTCCTCCCCCTCCAGGTCTCGCCGGTAGGAAATGCGGTATTTCTCCATATTTCCATCGAACGCTTCGATCTCCAGGACTTTTAAATATTTCTCCAAAATCTCCCCCATGAGGCGGCGCCTCTCGGCTAATATTTTTTCCCGGGCCCTTCGCTGGAGCTCCCGGGGGAGGAGTCCGGGATATTGAGCCTGGATCTCCTGCTCCGCCTGAGGCTGCAGTGTTCCTTTGATCAGCAAGTTGAGGGCATAGTGATCCAGATGATCCGGATAACATCCTCCCTTCCAGATGCCCACCCCGTCCATCCCCCGGTTGGCCATGCGGTCGAGCATCAGGTCCATCACATGGCTGGGGATGAAGTGGTTGGAAACCACGGCAGCGACCCCGCAGTCGGAGGGAGCGGCCAGCGGCCCCGGGAGGATTTCCCGGGCTGCCGGTGGCCCTTCTGAAAGCATAGGCTGGCCGGCTTCCTGGATCTGCGCTCTCCGGCGGAGGCGTTCCCCCACTCGCCCTTCCAATAGGGGCCAGGTGACACAATCGTACCTTCCCCGGAGCTCCCGGATGTCCTTCATTCCCAATGCCCCCAGGGCTCGGATCACCTGGGCCTGGAGGATGGCCCGGAAGTTGATGATTTGCCGGGTGTTCATTTCTATGTCCCGCAGTCGCTGCATGCGGGGTTCGAGGGTGGAGATGCCGCTGCGGCATCCGGACTCGCAGTTGCGGTCCCGCACGCACCCGATGGCCACCAAATCGGCCGTGCCCAGGATGACCCCGTCCAGGCCCATGGCCACCCCTTTGATGATGTCTGCCCAGGTACGGAACCCGCCGCTTCCGGTGAAGACCACGAAATCCCGCAGTCCATCGTCCATGAGCTTTTCATGGCAGATGGGAATGGCATACTCCATGTGCATTCCCATCTGGCCCTTGATGATGTCCGGGGCCGCGCCCGTTCCCCCGCGGGGTCCATCCAGCCAGACTTCGATCACCATCCGGTTGTCTTTGGCAATGCGGGCCAACCCGGACACGATGAATTCAATATCCGGAGAGGGAGAGACCTTGATGCAGATGGTTGTCCGGGCGTTGATCATCCGCACCGCATCGATAAAGGCTTTCACGTCCTCGATGGAATAGCAGTTGTGAAAAGGAAAGGGGGAGATGAGGCTGGTGCCCTCGGCCACGCCCCGCAGGCGGGAGACCAGGCCGAAAACCTTCCGGCCCAAAAGATGGCCACCCACTCCCTGCTTAGCTCCTTGGCTGTAGGCGATCACCACTCGGGGAGCCTTTCGGATCGTCTCCTGGGTCACGCCGAATAGTCCGGTCTTCAGTTCCGTGGAAATATAGGTTTCATCCTCCGGGGCTACGATGGGCACAAATTGGACCTCCAGAGAGGATGGATATTTGGCGAGGGCCTTCCGTATTGGGGGATAATCTGGCAGGGTGGCCAACTCCCGGTCCGCCTGCTCCAGGAGCTCACTCAAAGGAATGAGTCTCCTCTCCTCCAGGACCCGGCTCAGCAGGGCGGTCTGCGAATCGGTCAGGTCCAGGGGGTTCCATTTGCTGTCCATTAGGTAGAGGGTGGGATATCCGCCTTCGCCGGTGTCCAGCTGGGTCTCCAGGGCCCGCGTGGCCAGCACCCGCGCCCGCCAGGTCCCCGGCCCGATGGAACCCACAGACATCCCCGCTCCCAGAAGGGGGGTCCGTAAGGTCAGGGAATCGGCGAGGTGCAGGGAGGTGGAAATGTCCTCCAGGCTATCTTCATCGACCTGGTCCGGGTCGGTGGAAAAGCGGATCCGCATGTCATCAAACCCATCCCCCAAATTTCCCCGTTCCTCCACGCAGCCTAAGAGCAGGGTTTGCGAATCCCCGCTGGCCATTCGGCCGACGGTCTCCAGAAGGGAGGCCGGCCAGACATAATCCCGGTCAAAAATCTTCTGGCAGGAATCCTTGAGGCACAAGCTGTAGAACCGGTGCGGCAGGTCTGCCAGCTGGACCCTATCCTTGAGCTGGCGGTATCGCCAGCCCCGCCCCGGGCCCTCGCGCTCCATCCGTGCCCGGTTGGTCCGGTGATTTCTCTCCCGGCGGGAGGGGCTGTGGAAGATGTCGTAGACCCTTTCTTCCAAGTCGTCAAAGATGAGAAGACGGTTTTCCTCCCCGACGGTTTTTTTAATGTCCTTGAACCCGGAGGCCCCTAAGACCTCTATGATCTGCACATTCCAAACCCGGATGAGGTTGACCAGACGTTTGACCAAAAGGGAAGCATCTTCGGGGATGGACAGTGGCTCCTTGCGGCGAAATTTCTGCCAAGCCATCGGGTCGGCGACGAACAGGGCCGGCCAGTCAATCTTGATCCCGTTGGCGCCCCGCTGAATGGTCTTCTGGGCGTCCGCTGCCGAACGGATTCCGCCCGAAGCCAGGATGGAGAAGCGATGCCGTTCCTTTTTCTCCACCAGGAAACGATGAACCGCGGGAACCGCGTCGGTGGTCGGATAATACCCTTTGTCTGGATGGAATTCGGAGGTCAGGCACAAGAGGTCGAAAATGGAGGGGAAGAGGGAATCCAGCGTTTGCCGGAGGCGAGTTTGGGGATGGAGCTCCGCATCCACATCCCCGGGGGTAACCCAGACTACTGCGCTAAAGATCGTCCCTTCCGGGAAAAGGGTCCGGAGTTCATGAGATCGCTGGATCACCTCGGCGTCCACCTCGACTTCCACCCAATCGAAGAAGTGATCTTTCAGCTTGGCCGGAAGGGTTTTCGCGCTCAAGAGAACCTTCGCCTCTTGAGCGCTCAGGCGCACGAGGATATGACCCGTCTTCCCCCGGACCCGGTTTGCCATCCGTTTCACCTCTTCAAGCCGCAGCGTCAGACGGGTTCCTAATTGTCCTGCTGCCTCCAGGAGGGCGGCGAGCATTCCATGGCCCCCATCGACGGGCATCACCTCCAGGAGGAGGGGTGTCTTCAACTTCACCAGGCGAGGACTAGGGGTCTCGATCTCATCGCCCCGAAAGGTCAGATATTTGGGCCGCTTGCCCAGCTGGACGGCGATAGCGTCCTCGGAGCTTTCGTAGAGAAGGTTTTGGGCGGGGCCCACGATGTGGAAATGGCCGAAACGGATCCCGTCGTTGCCCAACCCGCGGTGCGGGTCTCCCTGGCCGGTCCCGGATACGGGGATCTTGCCGGTGGTGGCTTCCAGGTCGATGCGGCTGATGACCTCTCCGCTCCAGTAGGGGTCCTCCATTTGGAGATACCGGGGGTGGAGTTCCACGGTGGTGGCAGCCAGGCCCTCGGCCACCTGGGGGCACCGTTCCAGGCACGCCCCGCAGCCGCGGCACAGGGTCTCATCGGCAACCACCACTTTCCGGGGGTCCCCCTCGTCCCGCTTGCGCACGCTGTACATGCAGGCATCGACACAGGTTCCACAGTGGAGACAATGTTCCTCATCGATGGCCACCCGGTAGCGCGGGAAAGTCTGGCGCGGCTCCTGGATCTTCTGGTCGAAGCCGGTACGAACCACATCCAAGAATCTCTGAAAGTCCGGACTCTCTTCCACCTGGCGGATAAATTCGGCGACGGCCTGGAGGGGGAAGGGAATGGATTCGGCTAACACCTGCTCCAGACGATCGAAGAGCGGGCGGTGCTTCAGGTTTACCTGGCATTCTTCATCGCACCGGCCGCAGTGCAGGCAGAAGTAGAGGGGCAGGACCTTGGCCAATTCGATTTTCGACGCCCTCAGGGCGCGCTTGACGTTGAGCAGCTTTCCCCGGGCCGTGAAGGTCTCGTCCCCCGTCGCCCGGTAAACAGGGCAGCGGGCCACGCACCTGCCGCACTGGGCACAGGAGAGGATATCGTTGGCGATCTCTTCCATTCCCCGGGAAACGACCGGGAGGCGCCGTCGCAAGACTTTTTCGGGGAGGAAGGTGAAGAGCCTGAAAAGAAGCCACTGTATGGTGGCAAGTTCGAAGTTGAAGACTCCGGACTGGAAGAGAACCTTCTGTAGTGAGCTGAACCGCCCGGAGACGCCAAAGAACTTTCCCGGGTTAAGCAGGCCTGTGGGGTCCACTTTTTTCTTGAACTGCACCAGCCGCTTCACCTCCCGGGGCGGAAACAGATCCTGGAGGAAGGGCGTATTCCAGATTCCCAGCCCGTAGGGTTTGCCGCCGTAGCCCTGGATGGCCAGCCGGACCATCATGGGAACGAGGAGGAGATCGATGTAAAAGATGGCCTTGCGGTAGTCCGAGGGTATCATGACCAGCAGAAGGACTCTCTCCGGGTCGATCAGATGGGAGATGGGATAGAAGGTTACTCCCAGGCGCTCGCCCCAGTCGCGGACCCTCTCTTGATAGGCGGCCACCCGATCGAGCGGCAGGACCACCTCGGCAGCCAGGAGAGAGGGGCCCAAGGGTTTGATGGACAAGGGGAGGGAACGCTCTTCCCAGAGAAACTGAGCGACCTTCTCTTCCGCTGGCTTGATTCCCCTTTGGGTCAAGTAACGCCTGAACCGGTCTGCAGGCTCCGCTTGGGCGAAGCCCACCAGGACCAGGTTCTGGGGGTGCGAAGAACCCCCGTCCCCGGAGGGAATGGGGAGAACCCTGACTAATTCAGAATGGAATATGATTACATCGTCTGGGGCGATGTTCGGCTGTTTGGCCAGGTCCTTGGCCAAGGAAAAGGCATCCTTCGAATCAAAAAAAGGGATCGCAAAGGGAAAGTAGGCAGGTGGCCGTTCGCCCACCCGGAGGGTGGCCTCGACAATAACGCCCATCTGTCCTTCGGTGGAGACGAAATAGGGAAGATCCGGATCGTCAGCCTTCAGCTCCCGGACCTCTCCGGCAGGGGTGATCACTCGGATGGAAAGGAGCTGTTTGGCCACAGGGCCGTGGCGGAAAGTCCCCAGGCCGATGCCGCCAGTGACGATCCACCCGGTGAGGGTGCCGCCTTTTCCAGAGGGTATGGAGAGAAGGGTCAACCCGTGGCGGGCCAATTCCCGGTCGATTTCCACGAACCGCGCGCCCGGGCCGGCATTCAATTGTCGTGCCTGGACATCCACCTGGACCTGGTTCATCAGGCCGAGGTCCATCAGAATTCCCCCGGAGGTAGGAACCGCACCCCCGAATCCCCCGGTTCCCGCCCCCCTGAGGGTAAGGGGGATCTGATGCGCCCGGGCGAAGGCTAATATTTCCCGGATGTGCTTTTCGGTGGTGGGCTGAAAAAGGATGTCCGGCTTCGTCTTAAGCATGAGGTCGCGGATCATCGGCGGAAGGTCGGCATTGAGATCCTGGCGGTAGTATTCTAACTTTTCCGGGTCGTCGACGACTCGAAGCCCCGGGTTTTTTTGCAGTAATTCCCCGATCTGTTCCTTCCAATGAGGGTTGAAGACCACCTTAGGGTTCATCTCTCCCCCTATCACTAACATTCAAAATCTTTAAAAATTTTTCGGTTGCGCCTCGGCCACGCTGGGATCCTCATGCCCAACCGGCGCAGAAAGAAAATTACTTTTATTTATTATATAATATCATCGGCCGGGCAGCATAGATCCTGAACCCCAACCCCCAGGCCTTTGAATTCCGACTGCTTCCCAATGTTATCTGCTCCTGCCACCGTTTACCGTCCCCGGAACCCTCAATCCTCCCCGATTATTACCGGTGTGTG
>DASPRR010000174.1:0-6961 GCA_035624375.1 Thermodesulfobacteriota bacterium
CTAAGCCTAAGGCCAGGGCTTCCCCAATACCTTCGCTGGCGCCGGTTACCACAGCGACTTTATCGATCAGGCTAAATTGCTCCAAAGGATCTTTCAACTTTCAACCCTCCTTGTTTTATAAGAGATTCGCGTTTTGAAAAGCCCTTCCCAGAAATCCCTCCCGTCCTCCCTTTTTCAAAGGGAGGAGAGCTTTTGACGGGTCGGCAGATGAGGATTCCACGTTTTCCCCCTTTGGAAAAGGGGGAGGAAGGAGGATTTTATGGTTCTTCAAAAAGCGATGCCTTAAAACATATGGAAAGGCGACCGCCTCGGTCCTATCCCGCCTCCATCTACCTCTTCAAAAGCTTGCTGCCGTAAAGACCCGTCGGTTTGATCAGGAGAATCAGCAGCATGATGGCGAAGGGCGCCATTTGCGCCAGCGGGGCGTAGATAAGGGATCCCAGGGAGATGACCTGGCCGACGATAAAGGCAGAGGCCAGGGTTCCTTTGATGCTGCCCAGGCCGCCGATGATGACCACCATGAAAACGAAGGCCAGCACATGGAGTCCCATCTGGGGGTCCACCATGATCAGCGGCGCGTGGAGCGCCCCGGACAGCCCCGATAACGTACCGGCGAGGATGAAGGTAATGGTGAAGAGTTTGTACACGTTGATGCCCAAACCTTCCACATGTTCTACGTCCTCGATCCCGGCGCGAATGGCCTTGCCGGTGATGGTCCGGTTCAAAAAGAGCCAGATGCCGAAATAAACCAGAAAGGAGATCACGATGACCATCAGCCGGTAAACGGGGATGGCCGTGCCCAGAATTATGACCTGGGTTTCGAGGGGAATGGGAGCCGGTCTGGGAACCAACCCCCAGATGTACTTGATGGCCCCGACGCCGGCGATCAGAATCGCGAAGGAGGCAATCATGGTGAAGGTGATATCCCGTTCGTAAATGCGCAGGTACACGAAGCGCTCCACGCCGAAACTGACCAGGCCCCCCGCCACCATCCCCCCAAACATGCCGAACCAGGTGTTTCCCGTGGCGACAAAAATGCTGTAGCTAATGAAGGCGCCGACGGAATAATACAGCAATTGGTCAAGGCTGATGATGCGCATCAAGCCGAAACAGAGCGACAGGCCGATGGCCATCAGGAAAAAGATGCTGCCGATGCTCAGCCCGAAAATGACGCCGGAAATCAGGAGTTGAGTGTCCATCATCGGCTTTCCCCCCGCTCATCCTGGACACTCGGCAAGATCCCCCTCCGAGAAAGGGCTTTTTTCAGGACAGGCTCCAGCGTGCTCCAGATCCCCTTTTCTCCGGCGAGCATGATGAATACCAGCAACAAACCGATGAAGAGTTCCCAGTTGGCGATAAATCCGCTGATCAAGTCTTTCATACCGGTGTAGGCGATCGCCCCGACGATGGGGCCGTAGAGCGTGCCCACCCCTCCCAAAATGGTCACCACCACCGGATCGGCGCATCGCGCGGGGCTGGATATTTCAGGGCTCACAAAGCCTAAATAAACGGCGTAGAGAGAGCCGGCCAAAGCCGTCGTCGTGTTGGCGATGATAAAGGCCAGGTAGCGAATGTTGAAGTTGCTGTAACCGAGAAACTTCAACTTGTCTTCATTGATTTTGGTGGCCAGGCAGCAGGCGCCGTATACCGAGTCGTCCAGGTATTTATAGAAAGCCCAGATGGCCATGGCCACCAGGAAAGCGAAGATGAAGAATTCTTTGGGTCTGGTCAGGTCGAGCACAGGGGTGGAGGACATGTTAGTCAAAAACCACAAGCCGTTGTCGCCGTGGGTGATGTCTGCCAGAACTTTTTCCATAAGGTAAAAGACAATCACCGCCAGGGCCAGGTTCACCAGGGCAAAATAGTCGCTCCGCAACCGGACGAAAAAGGGACCGACGAAGGCCGCTACAGCTGCCCCGATCAGAAGACCGAGGAGGATTCCAATGTAGGGGTTTTGGCCGAAGTAAAAGAGGTAAAAAGCAGTGGCATAGGCGCCCACCGCCAGATAGGCCGGCTGGCCGAAGGAAATAAAACCGACCCGCCCCAGAAGGAAGTTGCAGCCCATGGTATAAATAGAAAAAATAATGATCTCGATTGCGAAGGGCAGGGGGGAGAATACTCTCAACAAGGCCAGCAGCGAAAAGGCCAACAAGATGTCCCACCACCACCTGAATATGTTTGTCATGGGAATTTCCTTTTTCAGTCTCCGCTTTACGGAAGAACGGATCCTTCAGCCCCGATCCGAGGCGCCGGGTGCGGCCTGGGCGGCTTTCCCCTCCAGCTTCAACCTACTTGAAACCTAGCAGGTTGAGGAAAAACCTTTTCCAGGCCTGCAGTGTCATTCCCGCGGAGGCGGGAATCCAGTCTTTTCAATGCCTTCCAGACTCCCGCTTTCGCGGGAGTGACGGCTCACAGGAGTTTTTCCGCATCCTGCTAGAGGTACCGTTCGCACACGTTGGCTTTGATGGATTCCCGGTCGGCCAGTTCGGCGACGATGTGCCCCTCTTTGAGGGCGTAGATCTTGTCGGATATGGCGCACACCAGGGGCAGGTTCTGTTCCACGATCACCAGCGCCGCCTTTTTGCTCAGTTCTTTGAAAGCGTTTCTCAGATGGGCGACAATGCTGGGGGCCAATCCCTCGGTGGGCTCGTCGACGAGCAACACCTTCGGGTCGCCCAGGATGGCTCTGCCGATCATCAGCATCTGCTTTTCCCCGCCGCTCAGGTATCCACCCTTGCGGTCCATGAGGCTTTTCAACCTGGGGAAATGGTCCGTGACCTGATCCCAGTTGTAATCCTTGGTGGCATAGCTGCCCAGCTCCAGGTTTTCCCTGACGGTCAAATCGGAAAAGACCTTTTTATCTTGGGGAATGTATTTGAGCCCCATCCTGGCGATGTCGTAGGACATGAGCCCGACCAGGTTGGTATCATTGAAGATGATCGATCCGGAGGTCGGCTTTAAGAATCCAGCAATCGTCTTGAGCAACGTGGTTTTGCCGGCACCGTTTCGGCCCACGCAGGTCACCACCTGCCCCGGCTTCACCCGGAGGCCGGCATCGAACAGAACCTTCGACTCTCCGTAAGAAACATTCAGGCCTTGAACCGCCAGGATTTCGCCGTCATTCATGATCGTGGACTCCCTATCTACGGGCCTGTTCGTCTCCCTCGGTGCTGGCGTCGATCTGCCAGTAGCTCCGGCGCACTTCCGGATCCCGGAGACATTCCTCACACTCGCCGTCGGCGATGATTTTGCCCTCATGCATAACGGTGAGCCTCTCCAGGAAATTTTCCACCTGGGAAATCTTATGTTCCACAATCAGGATCGTCTGCTTGCCCACGTGCTTGCCCAGCACCCCCAAGACCCCTTTGATTTCCGACTCCCCCAGCCCGGCCAGAGGCTCGTCCAACAACAATACCCTGGGTTCGGCCAGGACGGCCATGGCGATCTCCAGCCGTCTCTTCTCTCCCAGGCTGAGGTGCTTCACCTGTCTGTAGGCCACTTCCTGAAGCTCAAAGGTTTCCAGGGATTCGGCGATCTTTCGTTCCGTGCGGTGCCGCTTGCAGGTCGTAAGGAGCAGGGAAAGGAGGGACGTTTTTTTATAGGCCCGGTAGTAGGACAGGACCAGGTTGTCGATCACCCGGAGATTGTCAAAGGTGGAGGTCAGCTGAAAGGTCCGCATCATCCCCATGGCCACCCGCTTTTCCGGGGCCACATGGGTAATGTCCTCCCCCCGGTATCGGATCGTCCCCTCATCGGGCCGGTAGTATCCGGTCAAGAGGTTGAAAAATGTGGTCTTCCCGGCCCCGTTGGACCCGATGATTCCCGCCACTTCTTTTTCCCGCAGTAAATAATTCACGCGGTCCACGGCGGTCAATTCGCCGAACCGCTTGGTGACATTTTCGGTCTTGATGATTTCCGAACCTGGCTCCTTATTCACGGCGGCCCTTTTTTTCTGGTCCGACCCGGTGGAAGGAGGCGACCTCCACCGGGTCGGATGGTGCTTTGCAGATTATCCTCAAATAGATTGTGATCGCTAAATCTTCCCTCACCCCCACCCTACCCCCACCCTCGCCCTCCCCCCTCGAGGGGGAGGGAATTCCTTTACTATTTCAATGTGGTTATCCTCTCCCCTCGCGGGAGAGGGTAGGGTGAGGTGGGCATTTAAGGGTACGTTTTAATGCAGACGCATTTTATTTTTTGACATTATGTAGGGCCTGATCCCCGATCAGGCCTAAAGCATCGGTGCGTTCGGGGAACGCACCCTACATTTAGGGCAAATTCATTTAATGCATTTGCATTAATAACCCAGAGACTTCAGGGTCGGCAACACCGAATCGCCGCCCTGGTAGCCCATGACTTTGAAAAGGTCCCAATCGCCTTTCCTCTCGGCCCCTTTTCCCCTGACCAAGAAGCCCGCGTACTTGTACACCGCCGAATGATCCTCGCGCCACCGGGCAGGACCTTTGACCGTAGTAAATTGGCCGTTGTTGGCCATCAGCGCCGCGGACACTTTTTTTGGCTCAAGGGACTTGGCCGCCTCGAAGCCGCGGAACATTTCCGTGTAGGCAGTATAGGCAATCGTTGCATAAGAATCGGGAGGGATTTTGTATTTCGCCTGGTACAGCTCGGTGAACTCCTTGGCGCTCTTGGCCACTTCCTTGTCCTCAAAGTCAGCCAGGTCATAGTAAAAATAGTGCATCGCATAGATGCCCTCCAGGGCCTCGGGAGGAATGCCCTTGGCGACCACGTTGGTGATGAAAGAATTGAAAATGGTCATTTCCTTGTTGAGGCCCATCTGGTGGACCTGTTTTAAAAGGGCCACCGCATCGCCACCAAATTGAGCGGCGATAAAAACATCCGGCTTTGCCGCCCTGACTTTCTGCAAAACGGTTGTGTAATCACTGGTCCCCAGGGATACCTCGTCATAGCCAACCATTTCAGCACCTTTTTCCTGGGCTGCCGCTTTGGCCCCATCCCGCATGTCCCAGCCCCAGCTGTCGGCGCGGCCTAAGAAGAAAATTTTTTTCTTACCCAGCACGCTGATGGCCGCGGACCCGGCCATGTATCCCACGGTCCAGGGACTGAATGCGGTGGCAAAGGTTGAATCAGCCAGCTTGCCTTTCATGAAAGCCTCTTTGGCCATTACGCAAACGGGGAAATAAGGCATTGGGTCTTTTAAAACCATGGCATTGATGGCGTAAGCGAGCGGCGCCCAGGTCTGACCGCCCACGCCTTTAACCCCTTCTTCAACCATGTACCGGTAGCGCCGGACACCCACATCTTGCTTGGCTTCATCATCGGCGACAGTTCCCTCCACCTGCACCTTTCCCCAGGGCATATTCAGCCCGCCCCTCTTGTTGACCACATCCACGGCCAACAGGGCGCCGTCCCTCTGGGTCTCTGCCACCGCGGCAAAAGTGCCGGTCAGGGGAAGCAGAATCCCGACCTTTATTTTCGTGGGTTCAGCCGCCAAGGCGTCGCCGGAAACCAAAAGACCGCAGAATACGAAGATAGAGAATAGAACCAGAAACTTTTTCATTTGCCCCTCCTTCTGATTGAATATCCTGAGTTTCATATCCTCCGCGAGCGGCCTTCATCTTTAAATTTCGGTAACTTCACATCACCTCCCCGATGGGTCTAATGGCGGCGGGTCGCCATGAACCCTGCACAATGCCCAACCCTTGGGACCCGCTTTTTGAGTAGGGTGAGTATACTTGGAAGGACAATGTGCGTCAAGGAATTTAAACTCCAGAATGCGAAGGCAGAATTCCCTACCGAAGATACCGCCCTCCATTCACATCAATGGTAATCCCGGTGATGAAACTGGATTCATCGGATGCTAGAAAAACAACCACGGAAGCGACTTCCTCGGGAGTCCCCAACCGGCCAAGGGGGATAGCGGAAAGAACCTTCTTTTTCTCCTCTTCGCTTTTGGCCTCCCAGAGCCCTTGAACCCGGTCCCCGGTCAGCGTCACCGTGGGCGCGACGGCATTCACCCGGATTCCCAACTTCCCCCAGTCATAGGCCAGCTGGCGGGTCAGCCCCTCCACCCCTGCCTTGGCGGCGACGTATTGAACCCCGGCCAGCGAAGCCCTCCAGTGCCCTGCAAGGGCAGACATATTGACGATCACCCCTTTCCCCTGCTTAGCCATCTCGGGAATCACCGCCTGGCAGCAGAGAAAAGTCCCTTTCAGGTTTACGTCAACCACGAGATTCCAGTCTTTTTCTTGAATCTCCTCCAGCACGTGGGGCGTATGAAGGGCTCCACCGGCATTGTTCACCAGGATGTCGACCGTACCCCAGATCGATTTCAGCTCCCTGACGAAGGCCTGCACTTCCTCAGGGTTGGCCACATCTCCCCTTCTCCATTTCACGCGAGTCCCGCTGGGATCGATCTTCTTTGCGGCGGCGGTCACAGCGCCCTCGTTGATGTCAGTGAGCAGCACCCGGGCTCCTTCCCGGTAGAAGGCTTTGGCGATCGCCAGGCCCATGCCCTGGGCTGCGCCGGTCACGATGGCATTCCGGTCCAAGAGACGCTTCAAATTTTTACCTCCTTCATCGCCCTAGAAATTCCTCCATCATGGATAAAAAGGCATCCGTCACCGGGTCGATGAACTCCGGGTCGTTCATGTGAGCGTCGAGCTCCCTCAGCGGGATCGAGGGGCGTAAATGGGCCTTCAGGGAATCGATGAAGGCCCGGTTTCCCTCGGGCTCCCAGTGGGGCAGGTTCTCCCGGTCGGGGTAGGAGAATCCCCTCAGGGGGATGAACACCCGGGTCGGTCCTTTGGCCCGGTTGATCTTCTCCGCGGTGAGTTTTCCTACGCTGCGCAGTTCCTCCGGGCTCAGCCGCACCAGGGTCATGTTGGGATTATGAATAATATATTTTCGGGACTTCAGTTCCCCGGACAGGCTAGGAAAAGGGCCCCACACCGCATAATTGATGGACCCCGGAGCGATCACC
>DASPRR010000191.1:0-11999 GCA_035624375.1 Thermodesulfobacteriota bacterium
GTCCACGGCCAGATTTACCAGAAGGAAAACCAGAATGATCAACAGGACGCAACCCTGGGTGACCGGAATATCCCTCTGGAAAATGGAATCCACCATCAGCGAGCCGAGGCCGGGCCAGGAAAAAAGTTTCTCCACCACCACCGTACTTCCCATGAGCGAGCCGAATTGCAGGCCCGCGGTAGTCAGGACCAGGATTAAAGCATTGCGCAGTATGTGTTTGCGGTTTACCAGGAAATCGGAGAGTCCTTTTGCCCGGGCCGTGCGGATGTAGTCCGTGGTAAGAATCTCCACGACCGCCGCCCGGGTGGTCCGGGCCAAGAGGGCCATATACCCAACTCCCAGGGTGAAAGCGGGCAAAAGGATGTGCTTCAAGTCCCCGTCCCCGTAGCCCGAGACCGGGAAAAAGGGGAGCTTCACGGCGAGAAAGAACATGAGCAGCAGCCCCAGCCAAAACTGGGGGATGGATACGCCGGAGACCGCCCCGACCATGGAAAAAGCGTCCAGCCAGGTGCCCTGGCGCAGGGCGGAATAGAAACCCAGGGGAATGCCGATGCTCACCGCGATCAGCATCGCCGCGAAGGCCAGCCGGAGCGTGGGCCACAGGCGGGATGCAATGAGGCCGCTCACTTTTTCGCGCCGCAGGTAGGAAAGCCCCATGTCTCCTGCGGCCAGGTTTTTCAGATAGGTGAGATAGCGGATATGAATGGGCTGGTCAAGCCCCCACCGCTTTTTCATCTCCTCGATGAACCGAGGGTCGACCCCCTTGTCCTGGGCATCCCCGGACATGAGGGCGGCGTCCCCGGGAAGGATGTTCAACAAAATAAAGAGAATCAGGGTGATCGCCAGAATGGTGGGAATGAACTGGAGAATTCGGCGGAGGGCAAATCTCAGCATTTCCTAACCCGGTCCCCCCTCAATCCCGCCCACCGGGCGGAGTTGAGGGGAGGAAGCTGGTTTCTTTCTTATTTGCCGGCAAGTCCGGCAGGCACTGTTATTTTTCCTTGGCTCGGGGAGAGGACTCCTCGATCCACACATCGGCCATGTTCTGATACATCATCTCGATGGCCACGGCCTGGATCCCATGAACCCAGGGCTGATGGGCGACCACCGCCTTATTGTAATTGAAGAACCAGACCGGCGCATCCTCCCGGAAGATGGCATCGGCTTTGCGCAGCAGGTCTACCCGTTTGGCCATCTCGCGAATCTGGGAGGCGGTGTCCAGTAGCTTGTCGAACTCGGGGTTGTTGTAGGCCACAAAATTGCCGGCCGTGGAAGGGTTCTTGGAGTACCACCGGTTGAGGGCCTGGAGGGGATCGCCGCCCGCGCCGCTGCCCAGAGACCAGATGAAAGCCTGGTAGTCCATCTTGCGGACCCGATCGGCAAGGGCCGCTCCCTCGAGCTGCTGGGGTTTCACCATCACGTTGATCTGTTTCAGAAAGGGCAGGATCGCTTCCACGGCCACCACCCCGAAGGCCTCGCTGTTCGAACCGATGCATTCGAAGGTGAAGCCCTTTTCGTACCCCGCTTCTTTCATGAGCGCCTTGGCCTTGGGCAGGTTGAATTCGTATCCTTTGGCCTGGGGGTCGAAGGCCGGCGAAGTGGACGGCAGGTAGCCCACGCAGGGGAAGGCTTTTTCCTTGAGAAGTCTCTGAATGATCAGGCGGGAGTCGATGGCGTAATTGATGGCCTGACGCACTTGTTTTTTCGCAAAGGGTTCAAATTTGGGATTGAACCCCATCAACCGGGTGAAAAGCTCGGCCACCTCCACCATGTTTTTGGAGAACTGGGGGTCCGCCTTGTACACCGGGTACTGGGTGGAACCCACCACGGTGGCATCCAGCTCTTTGGCCCGGAAGGCCAAGTCCCGGGTTGCTGCCTCGGCCATAATCTTATAGACCAGCTTGTCGAGATAGGGCTTCCCCTTTTCGTAGTAATCCGGGTTCTTGACCAGTACGATCTCGCTTCCCTTGACCCATTTGACGAATTTGAAAGGGCCGCACCCCACGGGGTCCGAACCGAAGCTGTCGCCTCTCTTCTCCACCTCTTCGCGGGGCAATATGCCCGTTCCCACCTCATATAGGGTGTAGGCAGGATCGACGGGGTTCTCCATGGTGATCTCCAGGGTGGAATCGTCGATTTTCCTCAGGCCGGCGATCTTATCGGCTTTACCATCTTCATAATCCTTGGCGCCCTTGATCACCCGGACGAAACGGGCCGAGCCCGAGACGGTCTTGGGAGCCATGACCCGCTCGTAGCTCCAGATGACATCATCCGCGGTCATCCTGCGGCCGTTGTGGAACTTGACATTCTTTTTCAAATGAATCCGGTACACTAGACCGTCCGGTGATACATCGGCTTTTTCTCCCAGTTCCAGCTTGGGACGGTTGTTTTCCGGGTCCCAGCTGTAAAGGCTGCGGTGAAGGCTCAGCATGACTACCATGTCGTTGATGCGCGTTCCCTTGTGCGGGTCGAGGGTCAGAAGATCCCCATCGTAAGGGGCAACGAAATGGAAAGTTCCTCCCGACCTGGCAGCCAGGGTTTCCCCGGCCATGAATCCCAGAAGGAGAATGACGGACATGGACATCAATGCCTTTCTCATAAGGCCCCTCCCTTCCCTTCTTAAACAAATTCCAGTCGACAGAGACAATTGTAAAGATTACTACTATAAGGTATCTTTTCTGTCAATGGCACATCAGTAGGTTCCCAAGAAGTCTTGTTGTTTTAGGAGGACCGATGGAGCATAGAGAAGGTACTTTTGAAGGGGCTGGGGGGCTCGAACTTTATTACCAAACTTGGCGGGCAGAGAAGAAATCCTTGGCCGTTTTGGCCATTATTCACGGGTTCGGAGAACACAGTGGGCGATACACAAATGTGGTAAACCACTTAATCCCAAAAGGATATGCAGTTTTTGGATTCGACCTCCGGGGGCACGGTCGCTCCCCGGGTCAACGGGGGCATATAAATTCCTGGGATGAGTACAGGGAAGATGTAAGGGCCTTCTTGCAAATGACGTCCCAAAGGGAACCGAATCAGCCGGTTTTCATGCTGGGACACAGCATGGGCGCCCTGATCGCCCTGGATTATGTTCTCCGTGATTCGGCAGGGCTCCGGGGCGCCATCATCAGCGGGGCGCCCCTTGAACCTGTCGGGGTCGCCAAGCCATTCCTGGTGATGCTGGCCCGCGTCCTGTCGCGGGTTTGGCCCCGCTTTTCATTGCCCTTGGGACTTGACCCCAAGGGGATTTCCCGAGACCCGGACGTGGTCAAAGCCTACGAAGCCGACCCTTTGGTTCATGGGAAGACCACGGTCCGATGGGGGACGGAAATTCTCCAGACCATCGAGTGGGCAAAGGCCCATGCAGCGGAGGTGAACATTCCTATTCTCCTGATCCACGGCGGTTCCGATCCCCTGAATTCACCCGATGGGACCCGAAACTTTTTTGAGAAGGTCATTTCCCCCGATAAAGAAATGAAGGTCTATCCAGGAAGCTATCACGAGGCTCACAATGACCTGGGCTATGGGCAGGTAATGAATGATATAGCTCAGTGGCTGGAACGGCACAGGTAACCCCAGGTTGGTCCTTTAAGCAAGAGTGTAATCTTTTCATGGATCTCCAGCGATGGATCCTTTCTCTCATCTTCCTATAGACAGCTATCACCTTTATTGGGATCCCGGCTATCCCTGGGATGGTTACCTTCATTCGTAAAGGTCAGGAATGGGCGCGAAGGAACCGGTATGCCCGGCTGAGCCTACAAATACGCCTGTCGAGGCTTGTCAAATCATTGATCAAGAAAGTGAAAGCGGCCCCAAGGCTAAGGAAGGGAACCTGCCGCTGGTGGAGGCCAAGCCCAGAGGGGAACCATGATCGCATAGAGCGCCCCATATGTTTGCGGCCCTAAATAACCATCGGGAATATGCATGGCTCCTCTCAGGAGCCCCCTACGGGAGCGGAGTCTTCAAAAATAGAAGGAAAGAGTGGCAATCGCTCGATATTTTTCGAGTCCTTCAGCCCCTTGCTGTTCGCCCTGCTCGTTAAGACTCTTAAGGATGGGAAGTTTTATGGCAATTCCAAGATTGGCATTCTGTATCTGGGGGAAGGAGAAGCGCATCCCCGGCGTTACATAAAGGATCGTCCCCCCGGTCGCCCTCTGCCCTTCTCCCCCTTCTTGGTCGCGGGAAATGTGGAGAAGGTTCAATTCCAGGACCCCGTCAATCTTGGCGATGAACCTCTGGGTATTCCCGTACAGTTCCTGGACAGCCGCCAGGTTGAATCGATACTCATTGCCGAACTTGAAGTTATCCCTCTGGGTGAAATAATCCATGGAGATATCTGCCGTGAGGCTCAGGGATCCATAGATTGCCCGGCCCGCATTTATTCCCAGGGTGAAGGAAGGGCTCCCGAAGCCGGGCTGCATGGCGGGATCGACCGTTCCCCCGAGTTCCTGCTTATAGGGTCCCGTGGGAAGGGTAAACCCTCCGTAAATGGAGAAGAAAGTTTTTTTGACCTTCTCCAGGGATATGGCGGCTTCTTTTTCAGTGTTCAGACTTAAACCCTTGCCGTTGGAATAATTGAAACCCAGGATGCCCGAAAAGCGGATGTCCCCCAGGCCGCTGTTGCTTCCGAAGGAATCTTGCCTCTTGATATTATAGGGTACTGAAAAAGTGCCCGTGAGGTAGGGGGTAAATCCGTAGGAGACCCCAGCACTCATAAAAGTAAAGGAACTCTTGTTGTTCGGCTCGGCAAAATCGAATTTGCGCCATTCCACCTGTTCAACCCTGGCGTACGTCACTACGCCCCCCTGCGGTAGAGTTAGAGGGGAAGCGGTTTCAATGGGAGTGCCGGGCCCAAAGGGCAGGCTCACCCCGCCGTGATGCCCGAAGGCTTCCAAGGGATAAAACAGGACCAGCAGGAGCACTATTCCCAGGATCTTTTTCATTTTTCCCTTCCTTAATTTTCTCCCTTCCCCATGGCTGATTGACCTTTTTCCCCCTCCCCTCTTCTGGATTTCAAGTAGGCATAAATTCCGAATACACCGAATATTAAGCTTAAGCCGGTAATTAACTTGGTATGGGTGGCGACCAGAGGCTTGCTGAAAGATTCCAAGTTGAATTCCTTATCCACCTTTACTTCTGCGGTGAAGCCATGGTACCCATGAGAGGATTCTCCCCATAGTCTAATTTTCCAGATCCCGGCTTTGTCCGGCACGAAGGCCAGGAACCCATTCCTGTCGGTTCGCCCCGTTTGGTGAGGAATGGTATCCCGATCCCCAGGCCCGTAAATTTCATACTCTGAATAGCTGGCTGGGTCCTGCTCGGTATAAAAAGCCCTCACGGCGATCCCTTTTTGCTCTATGTGGTAATTCAGGGAATGTCCCCAAGACTCCCCCGGGGGTAGACTCAGGCACAAAAGAAAAACCATGACCCCCATCGTTTTCATTTCCCCACCTCAAACGTGAGCGTAGCGGCATAGGTGATGAAGTCGGCATCCGGGTCATCCTTCGCCGGTTCCCTGTAGCTCACCGAGAGCAAATGGCGGCCCTTGTCCATCCGCACCCTGCCGTTTCCATCCTTGTCGGTGGTAGCCACCGTTTCATGGTCCCGGCCTTCGACGGGAATCCCCGGGGTGGCCTTCCCCCGGAAAAAGACCTTAAAGGGCAATAGATCCCCCGCTTTCATTCCCCAAGGGTTTTCCAGAAGGGCAATGTCGAGCAGGGCCTCACCCGCAGGGCGCAGCAGAGCATCGTTCCATGATAATAGAGCTTTGGCGTAGCAGATGGAGCGGTTGGCCTCCACGACCCGGCTGGCTTTCCTCCTGGGAAGGTTTTTCCAGCCATAAATCGTTTTGGACCAGTACCCATTATCGATCCCGACCCATACCCACGACGGGGGTTCACCGGGCTGGAGGAGTAATCCTTTTCCTTTTTTCTCCTTGCGGACCTCGATCTCCCCTCCTCCGGAGGAAAAGGCCTTTATGGCTGTTACTCTGGAAATATCGAACTCTTCCCTTTGATCGCCATGGCCGAAAATTAAGAGAAGGTCCTTTCCGCTCTGCTCAACCCAAAAATCATGGGCCCAAGCCCCTGGAACCAGGGCAAGCAGCAGGGCATAGAAGATGAATGAGCCTAAACCGTTTCGATAAGGCTTGGTTTTCATTTCCACCCCGCTAAACTATTTTTGTGTTACGATATTGTCTTTTGTGTCACTTGTCAATAAAAAATTTTACTCTCCCTTCCCCTCCGGGATCGAGAAAAGCTTCCCCCGCTTTGCTCCCTTCGCCCCCTCTCGCCACCTCTGTCCCGAAAATCGCCCCCAACCCTCCCGAAAAAAAACCCTCAACCAAACCCAAGACCTACCCTCCACAAAACGATTTCTTAACGACTTTTTATCAATTTTTTGATCACCCCATCATGGCTGCGGTCAATTGGGGGACAGCCTGGTGCAGGTCGGCGATTAGGCCGTAATCGGTGATCTGGAAAATATAGGCGTTGGGATCAGTGTTGATGGCCATGATGGTCTTGGCCTCCCGAATTCCCACCGAAAATTGAACCTGGCCGGAGATTCCCAGGCAGAGGGCCAGGCGGGGTTTTCCGATTTTACCGGAAAGCCCTACGATCCGGCTTTCCGGGAGCCACTTCAGGTCGGTAGCCAGGGGTTTGGTGCAGGCCACTAGTCCCCCCAGCGTCTGAGCTAGGTCTTCGATCATCTTCAAATCTTCCTGCCTGGCTAGACCTTTTCCCACGCAGACCAGAATTTCCGCTCCCTGGATATCCGCGGCCCCCGTATCTTTTTCCGATTTCTTCAACACTTTAATCCTGGAGGGTTTGAGGTCCAGCTTCAGGGTTATGATCTCCCCTTTCTTCTCTCCCTCAGGAGCCGGCTCATAAGCCCGGGGCATCAGGGCAATGACCTGGACTTGCGTGGCGATCACCTGCGTTGCCTCCGTGGCTCCCCCGTAGGCGTTACGCACACACCTCATTTTTCCCTCGTTCCAATCAAGCGACTTTACATCCGTGAGGCAGCCGGCTCGCAGCCTCTGGGCCAGCCTTCCAGCCAGTTCCTTGCCCCGGCGGGTAGAGCCGAGAAGGATCAGGGAAGCACCTACCTTTTGAGCTATCTGAGCAAGGGCTTGGGAATAAACCGAGGCCTCGAAATCCTTCAGCTCCGCCTGATCGGAATAAAACACTTTCGATGCACTTCGTCTCCGATAAGGCTCTGCATCCGCAGGGTTGAAAGCTGCCGCCACCACCTCAAGGCCCATCTGCCCCCCAAGCTCTTTGGCTTTGCCCAGCAATTCCAAGGCTAGATTCGCACGCTCGCTGAAAACCAGGATCGAAGCCATATTATTTCCTCCCCACACCTTCTTCTTTTAGGGCCAGAACGAGGCCGGGCAGTTCCTTTAAGCCCTCTTTGAAAAGGATCCCCTTTCTTTCCTGCACCGGGGCTAGATTGCTTAGAGTTTCCACCCAACGCCCCCCTGCAGGCTGAACGGCCAAATCCGCGGGCTTCAGGATTTTCCTGGGCTTTCTTCCGGCCCTAAGAATCTGGGTGACGGCAGGAATCCTGGGTTCGTTGATTTCGCTGACCACCGAGATCAAGGCCGGCATTTCTACCTCCACTTCTTCCAGAATATCTTCCAGGCTTCGGACCGCCTTCACCTTTCGTCCATCTACCTCCAGAGATTTCACATAAGTGACCTGGGGCAAGCCTAGAATCTCCGCCAGGCGCGGCCCTACCTGCCCGGAATAGTTGTCCGCCGACCCTTCTCCCAGGAGAATCAGGTCATACCCCTCCATCTGTTTAATCATCCCGGCAAGCAGCAGAGCTGCCTTGGCGCTTTCCGCCCCATCGAGTTCGGGTGCAGTCACCAGGACGGCTTCATCCGCTCCCATGGCCAGGGCCTCCTTGATCGTTTCTTCGAGAGTCGCCGGCCCGACCGAAACGACAAAGACCTTCCCTCCAATCTTGTCTCTCAACCGCACCGCCTCTTCCAGGGCGTTCTTATCGATGGCCCCCAGGGTCAGGGGAATGTTCTCCAATACCGGCTGCCGGGTCTCCTTGCGGATGCGAACCTGCTGCAGGTCAACCGTTTGTTTGACGCCTACTATGATGTTCATAAATACGCCTCCACGGCATAGAGCATAACGCAGATCGCAAAACTCTCTACTCCATGCTCCTTGCTCCCTGCCGTCTTATCCAAAACGGAACTGGACGCCAACTCCCCCGACCGGGTAGCTCCAATCCAAAACCTCGGTTCCGCAGGCGATGCGGCAAGTGCCGCATTCCAGGCAGCCGTCGATGTCCAGCTCGACTTCCCCATTGCTCTTTTCTGAATACAAACCGGCCGGGCAGGCATAGATTGCCGCTTTCAGCCGGGGGTCTTTCTCAAAGCCCGGACGGATGCTGATGTGTTTTTCCTTGCCCGGCTTGAAAACATTCTTCCCCAGTTTGGTTTTCATATTTGGGGTGGGGCTCATATCTTCAGTCCTTTTCGTAAATCCTTGAGTATCGCCCAGGTTTCGGTCCACCCAACCTTTTTCCGGATGGTCGTGGAGAATTTCTGCTTGGGATCCGGTCCAATGGTAAATAGGCTCTGCAAGAGATCACCCGCCATTTGGGGATAGTGCTGGAAAAGGCGGGGGTTGTCCAGAAAAGCCTGGGCGTATTGAAAAGTCTTTAAATCCTTGAGAACGAAGCTGTCCTCCAACATGCTTTGATAGACTGCAAGGCTCGTCGCCGAGAAATCTTTCTTCTCTCTTGCCTGCTTCACCGCCTGAGCAGCAAGGACTCCCGAGGCGATGGCAAACTCCATGCCCCGGACGGTAAGTCCCATGTTCAGGGAAAAGCCCGCGGCATCCCCTGCCACCAAAAACCCATCGGCAAAGGGCTGGATGAGGCCGGCGAATCCTGCTTCCGAAATCACATGCGCCGAATATTCGACCATCTCCCCGCCGGCAATCAAAGGCGCGATCTCCGGTCGCTCCTTGAACTCGTCCAGAAATAGAGGAGCTTCCTTGAGTGGGTTGGCCCCGGCCAAGTCTTTGATCCGGATGACCAGGCCCAAAGAAAGGGAAGAACGATTGGTATAGAGGAACCCTCCCCCGAATCTCCCCTTGGTCAAATCTCCGAGAAAAAGCTGGGCAGCCCCTTCTCCGGGCTTTAGGGCAAAACGGTTCTCAATGGTCTGGGAGGGCAACTCGATCACTTCTTTGAATCCCATGGCGTAATCGTTCGGTGAGCCCGGGGACCTGAGTCCGGCCTTTTCAGCTATCAAGGAAAGAGCCCCATCGCATGCAATCACCACATCCGCCCCGAGTTCCTCTCCCCCGGCCAGAACCCCGACGACCTTCCCGTCTCTCTTCAGCAGGTCATCCACCCGGTTCTTGGCGACCAGCATGGCCCCTTTTTCTTCGGCCTTTTTGGCCAGCCACCGATCCAGAGTTCCCCGGAGGATGGTGTAGGAGTGGGCCGGGGGTCGGGCGAATTCATCGGACCGGAGTCGGAGAGTGAGGGATTTGTCAGGGGAAAGCAGGGTGACGATTTCGTTGGCGACTGCCCTTTCGAAAGGGGCTTCTTTCCACAACTCGGGCAGGAAGTTTTGCAGCGGCTTGGTATACAGCCGGCCGCCAGTCATATTCTTGGCCCCGGGATAGTCGCCTCGCTCGATGACCACCACTTCAACCCCCTCCGCGGCAAGAGTATAGGCCGCGGAGAGGCCAGCGAGACCGGCGCCGACAACTACGACCTCAAACTTCTCCATCGCGGGCATCCAGTATTTATTGGTTCAATCCGCAATCGTCAACGCGCACTCAGCCTCTACCCTAGGAGGAGGCTTGCGGTGATAACCCGCTGCAGGTCCATGACCCCTTCGACCTGTTCTCCAATAATCATATCCCGGTAAATTCGGGTTACCGCGTAGTCTTCCATGAGTCCATAGGACCCATGCACCGCAATGGCCAGACGGGAAACATCGACCCCCGCTTCGGTCACGAATGACTTGGTCAGCGCCGCTTCCTTGGCGAAGGCCCGCGGGTCCTTCAGGGTCTCGGCCAGGTATCCCAGACGGTAGACCAGCCAGCGGGCTGCCTCGGTCTTCTCGGCGATCTTGGCGATGGTCATTTGGACCCCTTGGAACTTGGCGATGGTCTTGTCCCGATGTTGTTTTTCTTTGGCGTACTTGATGGAGAGGTCCAATGCGGCCTGCATTCCTCCCAAGGCGCCGCTGCTGACCCCCACCTTGCCATAGGCGATTCCCGCCTGGAGGACCCAGTATCCCTGCCCCTTGGGCCCAAGGATGCTGTCTGCTGGGACCCGGACATCCTTCAAATAAACATCGGTCATCACCCCGCCCCGCATTCCGATCTTGTGCCAGGGCTCGGAGATGCTATAGCCGGGGCAGAATTTATCCATGATGAACCCGGTAGGAAAATTTGTTTCGTTGTCTTTAGCAAAGATAACAATGGGGCCCTGCATGTCGGCGCAGGAGATGAAGCGCTTCGTCCCATTTATTACATAACTGTCTCCATCCTTGACCGCCGTGGTGGCAATCTGCTTGGGGTCGGACCCGGTTCCCGGCTCGGTGAAAGCGAAGGAAGCGATCTTCTCCCCCCGGCAGCAGGGGGGCATGTAGCGCTTCTTCTGCTCCGGAGTCCCAAAGAGGTTCATGGCGCTCAGCGCCAGGGAATTCACCGACAGGGTCAGGGCGACTCCTCCGGACCCCCGGGCGATCTGTTCCACGGCGAGGGGGTAGCAGGAGTAGCCGGCGCCGCTTCCCCCGTACTCCTCGGAGAAGGGAATTCCGAACAGCTCCAGCTCGAACATCTTCTTGTAGACCTCCGGCGGAACTTTATTCTCTCTGTCGATCTGGTCGGCAATGGGCATGATGTATTTCTCGGAAAAATCCCTGGCGGTTTTCTGGATCAGTTCCTGCTCTTTTGATAGTTTGAAGTCCATCCCGGGCCTCCTTTGGGGAATAAATGTTTATTACCGTCGAGTGCAGGAGAAAAAGGACAAAAAGACATTCAGCATCCCTCTGCCAACACATTCTTTAATAGTTGGAAAAGGGATGTCAAGTTAAAAAGGGGATGAGAACAAGGTGGCCGCTCTCAGTTGCGAGGCAAAAAGGAATTCATCCGCTTCAACCGGAACCCGAAACTTGGAATCTGAAGCCATATTCTTCTTAAGCATTGACAGGCAAGTCCCTGGCTTGATACAAAGGAATTCAAACAACTTTTGCAGGGGGAGGGACAAATGGGTTCAACCACAATCAACGATGCCCTGGAATACCTCTTTATCCATAACACGGCGAAGCAGGATGTCCGCGATGGGAAGGCTCCGGTTATCGTTCGGGGAGATGGGGACTACGTCTTCGACGAAGGCGGAAACAAGTACCTGGACCTGATGGCCGGCAATACCCGGCCCAACGCCATCGGGTATGGCCGGGAAGAGGTGGCCAAGGCGATGTACGATCAGGCAGTGAAGCTGCACTATTTCACCCCTGGATTCTACATCACCACCCCGGCGGTCCAGTTAGCCAAGAAGCTGGCCTCCATCTATCCCGGCGAACTCAAGACGACCTGTTTCGTATGCGACGGGTCCGAGGCCGTGGAATCCGCCTTCAAGATAGCCAAGCAGTACCATTACTATGCCAATAAGCAGAGGCGTTTTAAAATCGTCTCCCGTCAGATGGCCTACCATGGGCAGACCATGGGCGCCTTGAGCGCCCTGGGATTTTTGAACCCCATGCGCAACGTCATGGCCCCCCTGGTTCCGGGGCATGCTTTCCTCATTCCCCCCTATTGCTACCGCTGCCCCATAAATTTGACTTACCCGGCCTGCAACTTAGCTTGTGCCGACGCTTTGGAGTCCCTCATCCATTTCGAGGGGCCGGACCTGATTGCTGCCTTCATCGCCGAAACGGTCATGCAGGGGATGGGGGCGCTTCCCCCCCCCGATGGCTATTTTGACCGGATACGCCAGATTTGCAACAAATACGGAGTGCT
>DASPRR010000193.1:0-6865 GCA_035624375.1 Thermodesulfobacteriota bacterium
TGAATCGCCCCTACGATTTCTCCGGGTGCCGAGCCTCATTTCCATTTCACATCTACAAAAGCGCCCTTCTGGAACTCACGAATCACGGCCCCGGTTGTGGTGATCCCGTCCTGATCAAAGGTCACCGGGCCAGAGACCCCAACCCAATTTTTCAAAGAGCGGTAGAAGTCCCTGATTTGTGGCCCGGTCCGGGCCCCGCTTTTCAGGGCGTCGGCATAAAGCATCACCGAGTCGTAGGAAAAGGCCGGGAAGCTGTAAGGCATAATCTTGAAGCGTTCCTTATACCGCTTCCCGAATTCCTTCATGCGTTCGGTCCCATTGTAAGGATCAAAGACGTAATCAGGAGTTTTCAGTCCTTCGATAGCTTCCCCGGCAATCTCGATGGTCATGGGGCCGGTCATTCCCGGGCCGGACAGGAAAGGAGTTTTCAACCCGATTTGCCTGGCCTTCTTAAGGGCGTAGCCCAACTCGGCTTCATGGGCCACGGTGAAAATGATGTCGGCCTGGACGAACTTGATCTTGGTCAGGTGGGTCGTAAAATCCGTCTCCCCCATGTTAATGATCTCGGTGGCGACGATCTTTCCCCCATACTGTTTCTCGAAGATATCCTTAAAAGTCTGACCTACCAGCCGTCCATAATCGTTATTCACATGAATAATGGCCGCTGTCTTGGCCCCCATCCCTTTGACCGCATATTCCACCGTGAGCGACATCACCACGTCGGCCAGAGGGTTCATACTGAAGAAGAACTGGCCGAGCTTCCTCAGGGGGACGCTTTGGGCAGCGGTGTTCACCAGGACGACGCTGTTCTGCATCGCAATCGGGCCGACCGCCATCAATACCGGGGTTACGAGGCTCTCCACGATGGGGACCTTGTCAATATTGACAAGTTTGTTTATGGCCACAAGAGCAACCTTGGGGTCTGCCTTGCTATCCTCCAGTACGACCCGGATCTTCTTGCCCCCGATCCATCCGCTTTTTTCCAGGTCCTCCAGCGCCAGCTGGCTGCCGCGGATGAAGTACTCCCCGTACTGCGGAATGGGGCCGGTAACCGGCATCAAAGAACCATACTTGAACTCGTCCTGGGCCCCGGCGGAATTCTCCATCCCCACCCAGGCCAGAATCGTGGCCAGGATCACGGCCACGATCCATACCGGAGAAAATGAATCGTACCACTTCTGGGTTTTCATGATCTTCATTTTTCCCCTCCTTTTTTATATTTGGGACCTTCTCCCAGTTCGTTGGCCTGATTGTTTGCGAAACCCTCCGGGCTTCCCCCCTTCCTCTTCGCCCGACTGCCGAAGGCGCCATTTTCACCCCTGGTAAAACGGGGGGCCTTCTTTCTTAAAGAATCACTTTCTTCTCCCGCAGCAGGGCGATTTCGCCGGCACTGTATCCGCACTCCTTTAGGATTTCATCGGTATGTTGACCCTGCCGGGGGGGATTGCGGCGAATTCGGGGCTGCATCCGGGAGAAAGCCAGGGGGAAACCCACAATGGGGGTTTTCCCCAAACGGGGCAGATCGGTGTGCCAGATCATGTTTTGCGCTTTGACCTGGGCGTCCTCCAGGGCCTGGTCGACCCGGTTGACCGGAGTCGCGGGTACCCCCGCTTCTTCCAGGAGCTTCAGTAAGGGTTCCCGGTCAAAGCGGAAGATGGCCTCTTGAACGATCTTTTCCAACTCCACCCGGTTCTTGACCCGCTCGACGTTGGTTGCATATCGCGGGTCTTCGGCCAATAAGCCCAACCCGATGGCCCCTGCCAGGCGTTTCCAGAGGTTGTCGTTGGCGCCGGCAATGAAAACCCACTGGTTGTCGGCGCAGCGAAAGTTGCGATAGGGGGAGGTGCCCGGAGCGCTGGACCCCAGCGCTTTGGGAACTAGGCCGGCCAACAAGTATCCTTCAGCCTGAAAATTCATCAACCCCACTGCGGTGGCCAGCAGCGAACCGTCGATCCTCTGCCCCAGCCCGGTTTGAGCGCGCTGGTAAAGGGCGGAAACCGTGCCCAAGGCGCAGAGGATTCCTGTGGTGAGGTCCAGGAAGGAAACCCCGCAGCGTACCGGCGGCCCGTCGGGCTCGCCAGTCATGGACATAATTCCGGTGAAGGCCTGCATGAGTGCCTCATAGCCGGCTTCCTGCGCCCGTGGCCCGGTTCGCCCGAAGGCCGAAACGGAGCAATAAATCAATCGGGGATTGATCTGGGCCAGTTGGTCATAACCAATCCCAAACTCCTCCATGGTTCCGGTGCGAAAATTTTCGATCAGCACGTCGGCGCCTTTGGCCAGGTGGCGGATGATTCCCACCCCTTCGGGCGCTTTCATGTTGACCGCGATCCCGCGCTTATTACGGTTGTTGACCAGAAAGCCCGGAGATTCCCCCTCTTTGTGGGGCGGCCAGGTACGAAGTTCGTCGCCGGTTTTGGTGTCTTCCACTTTGATGACGTCGGCTCCCATGTCACCCAGAATGGCGCCGCAAAAGGGCCCGGCCAGCACCCTGGATAGATCGATTACCCGAATGCCTTCCAGAATCAGGTTGGAGTCTCCTTTGGCCATGAGTCAAGCTTCCTTTCGCAGGACGAGTCAATTTTTCTGAATGGTCACTGTCAGCCCAAATCGTTTTTTCTATTTCCCCTAAGATGAATAGACATTGAGCTTATTCCTAGATAAGGTCCTGGATTTAAATCCCCCTTTAAAAAAGGGGGATATGGGGGATTTGTTTTAAATCACCTTGGAAAAATCCCCCCAACCCGCCTTTATAAAGGGGGGAATATTATTTACGCATAAATTCTTAACCGGCATGCTTGATTTTAGTACCGATCCGCTTGGCGCCCCTTTCCATTTCTTTTTTCAAACTCAAAATTCTCGGCTCAAGCCGGAATTTGGGGCCAAAAATGCTTAAGGCGACGGGACAGAAATAACCCTTAATGGGGACGGATATCGATATGGCTCCCTCCAGCGTCTCCCCCGAGCTGATCGCATATCCCTGCTTTTTTATTTTTTCTATTTCCCGAAGCAACCCATTTCGATCCGTTATGGTATGGGGTCCGACCGGGGTTAAATGGATATTCTTGATCAGGTGGCCTCGGTCTTTTTCGGTGAGTTCCGATAATAAAATCTTCCCGGCAGACCCGGCATAGATCGGCGACACCGACCCTCTGCCAACGCCGTAGCGGATATTTTGATTGGCCTGCATTTCCTCCAGACAAATCCTCTGAGTCCCGATGCGAATGTGGATGGTGACCGTCTCCCCGCTGACCTCCCGTAATCTCTTCATTTCTTCGTAAGCGCATACGATCAGGTTCTGGTGCGTGGTCAGCGGGTCCGAGGAAAGTTTTATGATCAGGTGTCCCAAAAAATATTGATGGGAAACCGGGTCTTGAAAAACGAATCCGCAATTTTCCAGGGTCTTCAACAGACGGTGAGTGGTGCTTTTACTTAAATCCAATTCGTTGCCAATATCGGTAATCCGGTTTTTGCCCGCGCTTAACATGCTCAAGATTTCCGCAGCCCGATAAACAGAATTAACCATGAATATCCTCAGGACCTTGAAAGATTAAACTGGGGAAGCCTGGCACAGCCCGTCCATCTCCCCTTGATTTTTTCCATGTTGGGAAAATCAGTTGACCTTTCTCTCCAGTCCTGCCCAATATTTCTCTCGGAGCGCATTTTTGGCTATTTTCCCGGGACCGCCGCGAGGGAGGCTGGGCACGAATTCAACGGTCCGGGGCTTTTTATAGTCGGCCAGGCGGGCTTTGCAGAATTCAATGATCTCTTCCTGGCTGGCGTCCGATCCCTCTTTCAAAACGACCAATGCTTTCACCGATTCCCCCCATTCCTCATCGGGAACCCCGATGACCGCCGACTCGTGAATCTTCGGGTGGGAGGCCAGAATTCCTTCGATTTCTTCGGCATAGACGTTGTAACCGCCGCTGATGATCATGTCCTTCTTCCGGCCGAGAATGTATAAATAATGCTCCTCGTCTAGCCTTCCGATGTCTCCGGTATAAAACCATCCGTCTCGAAGGACTTCTGCGGTAGCCTCCGGGTTTTTAAAGTACCCCATGAATAAATAAGGGGTCCGGACCACAATTTCACCTTCCCTTTGGGGGGGAAGCTCCCGGCCGTTTTCATCCACGATTCTAATTTGGGTATGCATGGTAGGTTGGCCGACGCAATTCTTCTTTCTTAACTGGTCGCGGGGATGCAGGTTGCTGATTGGGCCTGTTTCGGTGATCCCGAAGGTTTCAAAAAGGTTGGGTGATAAATCCCGGATGAATTTTTCTTTGGTTGACTGGTGCAGAGGAGCACCATAAGAGACGGCGATCTCCAGGGAGCGAAAGTCGTACACTTTCAATCCGGGAAGTCGGAGGATTTTTTCCCACATGACCGGGACCATGGAAAGGTGGGTCACCTGCTTTTCCCGGATGGTTTCGGCAGTTTTTGCCGGATCGAAGCGATTCCGAAGAATGACCGTACCCCCGAGGTACAATTGGCTGCAGGCATAAAAGAGGGAGGCGGTGTTCGCCAGGGCAGTAACGCCCAAATAGACTCCCCGGGAATGATTGTTCAGGTCCATGGCCCGAATGATGGCCCGGCGAATCAGCCCCCCTTGCGAAATCAGGGCGGCTTTTGGAAAACCCGTGGTCCCCGAGGTGGATTGAATGAGAAATGGGTCACCCTCTTCCACCTCGATGTCCGGCTCAGTATTCGGGTATTGCACCGCCAATGCGTCGTAGGCGATGGAGCCCAAGGGGAGGGTCTTTCCCACAAAAATGAACCGGGGGCATTTGATGTAGGGGCTGATTTCCCGGACGACTCCCGAGAATTCTTGTTCGTAAAGGAAAGCTTGAGGTTCAAAGGTATTGACAAGCTTGATGAACTCCGACTTTTCTCCCCTGGGGTTAAGAGGTATTCGAACCATGCCCGCTTTGGCCACGGCGAACAGGAGTTCGAAATGCTCGACCGTATTCCCTTGGAGATGACAGATGATATCGCCCTTTTTTAACCCCAGCTCGGTAAACCCGTGAACCAGGCGATTCACCCGGTCGTTTAACTCCCGATAAGAAATCCTCTTGTTGTCATCCTCGACGGCGATTTTATCGGGGTGGCGATAGGATTGTATGGTCAACGTTTCACCGAAATTCAATCCGCTCTCCTTTGCCCCCGAACCTCTTGTCGGGTGGCCTCCCCCCGGATATCGGCTGCTCCGTCACACCTTCAGGATGGTTACCGCGCAGTTGTTCCCGGCACCCAGAACGTGGGCGAGTCCGACCTTGGCATTCGGCACTTGCCTTTTCCCCGCCTCTCCCCGTAATTGGGTCACGATTTCAAAGACCTGGCCCAGGTGGGATGCCCCAATCGGTTCTCCCTTGCTAATCAATCCTCCGCTTGTGTTCACCGGGTATTTTCCGCCGATTTCGGTGGCGCCTTCATCCAGGAGACGCCCACCCTCGCCCTTCTTGCAGAGGCCCAACTGTTCATAGATTTCAATCTCGCAGAAGGCGTCCGTGTCCTGAACCTCGAAACAATTGATTTCTTGGGGGCCGATCCCCGCCTGCTGGTAAGCTTTTTTGGCGGCCACTTCCGTCGGGCCAGGGTTCATTGCTTTGGCACTCAAGCTGTCCACGGGGGCCCGAAAATCAGCGGAATAGTAGGCATTCGTGGGAACGCAGGCGGCAACGGTAATCGGCTTGCTGGTAAATTGGGCAGCCTTTTCTTTCGGACAGAGGATCACGGCAGCAGAGCCTTCGTTGGGCGCACAGATTTCCAGGAGATGGATGGGGTCGCAGACCAAGGGAGAGTTCATAATTTCCTCGATGCCAAATTCCTTCCGGTACATGGCGTAAGGATTATGAACGCTGTTTTTGTGGTTTTTCAAGGCCACCTTGGCGAGGTGCAAATCGGTGGTCCCATATTCATGCATGTGCCGCCGCGCTCGCATGGCCCAATAACTCGGATTCGTGTCCATGCCCATTTGAATTTGCCATTTTTCATAGATCATAGAAGGGTCCATAAATCCCCGGGGCATTTTTTCTGTCCCCAGGACCATTACGATATCAAAAGCCCCGGCCTGAATTCCTAAAATCGCCTGGCTTAAGGCGATTCCCCCACTCGCGCAGGCAGCTTCAATATCGCAAATGGGGATCCCCGTAGCCCCCATAGGCTTTAGGATTCTGGCCCCCGAAGTGGCGGGAAGATACATCTTTGAAAGGTAGGCCATTTGGACGTCTTTCCACTGCAAATTGGCGTCCCGCAGAGCCATTTGGGCGGCCTCTTGGCCCAATTCCAGGTAGGACTTGTTTTCGAACCTGCCGAACTTATGAATCCCGACACCGATGATGGCAACCTCTTTCATCTGCATCCCTCCTAAACCGGCCCAAACCGGAAGGCCATAACCTCGTTCAGGTTTTCATCCGTATACAGGGGATACACCTCCATTTCCAATTCCATTCCCACCTTCATCCTTTCCAGGTCGCATTGAATCGGCGAGAGGACCCGAATTCCCTCGGGCAACTCCACCAGCCCCAAGCCAAAAGGAACGAAAGGGTCCGGCCCCTTATAATCGCCCGGCGGCTTATGGCGAATGACCGTATAGGTCCATAATTTCCCTTGTCGGCTTAGCGGGACCTCGGTCAGGTTTCCTCCTCCGCAATTTGAGCAGGTCTGCCTTTTCCCCAAGGAAATTTCACTGCAATCCCGGCATTGGCTTCCCATGAGTCTTACCCGTTCAACGGGGGATAGGGGAGCCGTAAATAAACCTTCCTTGATCGGGATTTGTTTTTTCTCGTTTGAGCTTGGCTGTGGCATAGATCGTCCCCTCCTATTCGAAAAGAATCCTCGAATATTTTTCCAAAAAAAGGGCAATTTC
>DASPRR010000197.1:0-19840 GCA_035624375.1 Thermodesulfobacteriota bacterium
GCCCGGCAAGCGAATCCCATGAAATGGCCTGATTTTTCCGCTTGCGGAATAGGTGGGAGTTTGATATAAGCCAATTATGGAAGAAAGGCGATGTCTATATCTGAAAGTGGGGGACTGGGTCGTTCATCACAAGTACCCGGAGTGGGGTGCGGGACGGGTGGTGGAAGAGCGGAATTCCTCCGTGGTAGGTGGCCTCTCCCTCGTGAAAGTCGCCTTCTTCGACGGGCAGACCCGTGTCTTTGACAACAACTTCAAGAACGTAACCTGCTGCTACCACGCTGGCCTACGGCGACGTTAATCCTTCCTCATTAAAGAATTCCCGGAATAAGCAAAAACCCTGATACTCTTTTTATCCAATTGCCTTCGCCTGGGCTGGGTCGGGCAGGAATCCTTTTCTCTTACCCGCAAATGTCAGGCTCTATGAGTCTCCCAGCATGGCCGGGGGTAACCTTTAGGAAAGTAGGATCGGTTAGGGTTTGATCAATAAATCGTCTTCTTTTTTTGCTTTGCGGGCTTCCTCTTCGAGCGCGGCCGTCAGGCTGCGCTTCACCAACTCGAAAAGGAAGGGGTGGGTGGAGAAGACCCCTCCTTCCGATTCCATGGCCAGGGCGGCAGTCAAAGTCATCTGGGCGTCACTCTCTTTCCCCGTCTTCCAGAGGAAATAAGCCATCTCTTCCAGTCTCCGGCGGTAAAGGGACTTCCGCCCCGGATCGAAAAGCTCGCTCACTGCCTGGCGGTAGATGTCGATGAAACGGGCCTCTTTCTGGAAGGGAGACAAGACCAGAGGGCTTTCGGAGGCCTCTTTCAGGAGGCCCAGGTATTTTTTGCTCTCCTGCTCCTCCAGGAACCAATCTTGGAAATAAGGCAACTGGAATAGGGAAGGGGAGCGATCCAGCAGGTCCGAGCGGCCTTTCCATTCTTCCTCGTTCAAAAACTGGTAGATCAGGGGTTTCAGGGGCAACGGGCGGGAGGTCCCCATCAGCGAGCGCCCCTGCAAGAAATCCCCGGGAGGGATTTGCTCCCTTTTTTGATTGATCTCCGCTGCCTCGTTCATAAGTCCCAGACAGTAATCAGGGGCAGCCTCTATGATTTCCCAGGGAACATTCTTTCGGAACTCTTCCAAGTACTGGTGAAATTTCTTGCGGGAGGCTTCAAAACTCTGGAAATCGATCATCCCCTGAGTGTCGCTCACCAAAGCATGAAAGACCATAACCCCCTGCGGAAGCTGAGGGCGGACCAACCAGATGAATCGAGTTCCGGTGGAGTCGAGGGAACTCACAAAGCCCTCGGAGGGAATCGCCTGGGGAGGGCGAAAGACAGCCGGGGATGAGTCTCCAATCTCTTGAACATCGATCCCCTGGGTTTTCAAGCGAAAAATCGATTTGCGGATGCCCTTTAGAACCGTTTTCGAGGAAGTCTTGGAGGCTAGACGATGGAGAAGGATCCCGGCTTCAGGAGCATTCCAATGGCCCAAGCTGCTGGCCAACGCCAGGTCGATCCTTTCCTCTCGCCCCACCATCTGCTGGATGAAAGGGTAGACCTCTTCACTTTGGCTTCTTATGAGAGAGAGAAAAAGTTCCTCCCATTCTTCAGTGGGGATGGTTCCCAATCGGGATAAAAAAAGGTCTGGGTCTTCGGCCCAGGAAGACATCTGGGGGATGGCCTCTTTTACCAGATTCTCCGTTTCCGGCGAAATGGGGCCTGATTTTTTCTTAGGGGATGGGTTCTTTTCCTTCATGGTGCCCTCATTCATTTTGAAGTCTGGGATTCGCCTTTTTCCCGCCTATGATTCCCCTGGTTTGAGGTCCAGGACCCTGATCTGCAAATTTCGATTTCCTTGATAGATGTTGATCTGAGGAGAAAAAGCCATCTTCATCCCTTCGCCGGCAAGGGGGTGCCAGGGTCCCATGCCGAATCCGATCGCCTCTCGGGTCTGTTTTCCCTCTTTGATACGGATCCGCAGGTGGCCCCGGCCTACCGGCCGGGAGCCGAGAATGGCCAGGTCTTCCAGGCCCAGCACCGGCTCCGGATTTCCCGCCCCGAAAGGCGCCAGGGCTTCCAGTTCCGATAGAAAGGATTCGTTGAGCTGCTCCAGTCTGGCAAACGCGTCGAGGGTCAGACAGGGGATCGAATCTTCCTCTCTCACCCGGGCAGCCACAACTTCCTCAAAGGCCCGGGCGAAATCGGGAATACACTCGGCCCTGATCACCAGCCCGGCCGCTTGTTCATGGCCTCCGAAGCCATCCATCCACTCCTGGCAGGCTTTCAAACCTTCAAAGAGGGAAAAGGCAGCAATGGACCGGCCAGAGCCTTTTCCCCTTTCTTCTTTCAGGGCGATCAGGATCGTTGGGCAGTGGTACTCTTCCGTGAGACGGGAAGCGACGATGCCGATGATTCCAGGATGCCAGTTCGGCGAAGCCAGGACGATCGATTTTCTCTCCTCGTGGAGGCCGATCATCTCCTTAGCCTCAGCAAGGACCTTCTCCTCCATCCGCTGGCGGAGGGAGTTCAGTTCGTTCAGGTGAACGGCAATCCTTTTTGCTTCCCCAGGGTCCTCCGTCACTAGGAGATGAACGACGTCCCGGGCTTCTTCAAGCCTGCCAGCGGCGTTCATTCGAGGGGCCAGGCGAAAGTTGATTCCCGTGGAATCTACCGGGCCAGCCCCCATCCCCGAAACTTCTCTGAGGGCTGCAATCCCAGGGCGATGGGCCCGGGTAAGTTCGGCCAACCCATACTTGACTAAAATGCGATTGGCCCCGGTGAGGGGGACCACATCGCTTACCGTTCCCAAGGCCACCAGATCGAGGTATTCCTTGAGGTTGGGACCGTTTCCTGTAGAGAAAAAACCTTCCTGACGGAGGAAGCTTCGCAGGGCGATGACTAGGTTGAAAGCCACTCCCACCCCTGCCAGTCCTTTGAAAGGGTAGGCGCAGTCTCGCTGTTTCGGATTGAGGATGGCCAGGGCTGGAGGGAGGACCTCCGGAATTTCATGATGGTCGGTAACGATTACATCCATCCCTTGTTCCTGGGACCAGCGGACCTCTTCCCGGCTGCTGATTCCACAGTCCGCGGTAATGACCAGACGGCTTCCCGAGGAATGGATTTTTTTCATGGCCTCCAGGTTCAGACCATAACCCTCTCGAAGGCGGTGGGGAAGCGTAAAATCGACGTTGCCTCCGGCTTTTTTGAGAAAAAGAAAAAGGACTGCGGCGGCCGTGACGCCGTCCACATCATAATCGCCAAAGAGATGGATCTTCTCGCCCTGCCGGAGGGCTTGGACGATCCGCCGGACCGCCGTCTCCATGTCTTTCATTGCCAGAGGGTCGGGGAGGTCGGAAAGGGTGGGATGGAGGAACCGCCTTGCCTCCTCCGGGCTGGCGATTCCCCGATTGCGGAGGATCTGACAGGTTAAGGGAGAGATTCCCAATTCCCGCAGGGGAAAATTTTCCGGCCCTCCATGGGCCGGGCAGACTTGCCATTTCATGCGAGAAGGATGTTGCAACCGCGTTCTATTTCTCGTTGAATTCATATTTTTCATGGGCGCGAATCTTTCACCAAAATAGCGAAGGGATGGGGATCCTGTCAATCAGATATTTGGCGGTATTTGGATTTGCCCACTCCTCTTCCTGGTAAGAGACCCGTGAATTCAAAGGGCTGGTGTTACATCTGGGCCATACCATGCGTCCTGCGGCCTTATCGCACCTGGACGAGGATTTAGAGTTGTCATTTTCAGTTAAAAGTGTTATGAAAATAATGAATGAATCAATTGCATTAGAGGATCAAAGCGGGTTGATTCTGGCTTTTTGAAGGCTACCAAGACTCATTCCGGGGAGGCAGAGCGATGAAGAGGTTCCTGGCTCCGATTCTGATCTTTAGCTCCCTTCTCTTCCTCATGGGAATGGGAGGGGCGGGCGGGTCTGCCCCGGCCGATAAGATTCCGTCTCCGGAGAAGAATTTCGGGGTGAAGGTAACCGACCGGGAAGGATTCCAGACTTCCCTATCCCAGTTCAGCCAGGAGGGAAAGGTTTTTCTCACCGGGAAGCGGGGAAGCGCAACCGTCACCATACCCTTTGAGAAAATTTCTCAGATTCAGCTTCTAAGTGCAGAAGGGAATGACGTCCAAGCCAAACTTGACCTTCGTAACCATGAAAGCCTGGATATCAAAGTGGACAAAAGGGCGAAGTTTTACGGAAAAGCGGATTTTGGAACTTTTCAAATCGATGCGAAAGACCTGAAGACCGTCAGCTTCCTACCCTAGTCTTTCAACCCGTCCTCCCAATCGGAAGGTCAATTCCCCAAGAAAAGCAGGGGGAGTGGCGGATTTCATTTTCGGAGTTAATAAGGAGAAGGTTGGAATGCCACCCAAAAAGGTTTCCCGGAAGAAGTTGCTGAAAGAGCCGGACGAGTTTATTTCCACAACAGGGCAGGTCATTCAGTTTGTGAAAGGGCACCAACGCCAGGTGATGCGCGTGGCGCTCATTGTTCTCCTGGTCCTCGTGGCCGGAGCGGGCACCTTTACCTATCTGCGCTGGCAGGAAGGGAAGGCCCTGGCCGTTCAGCGCGAAGGCCTGATGATTTACCAGAGCGCCTACCAGGCCTCCCTGGAGAACCCGGCTGCAGAAAAGAAGGAGGAATATAAAAAGGCCCTGGACAAATTCAAAGAATCTTTGGCCATTTATGGTTGGGGGAAAACGGCTCAAATGACGCAAATTTTTATCGGTAACTCTTACGCCGCTCTGAAAGAGTACGCCCAAGCTGAGGCGGCTTATTCCCAGAGCCTGGATGGACCTTTCCGGCCCGTAGGCCTGAACGGGCTGGCCTATCTTTTCGAGGCCCAGGGGAATTATTCCAAGTCCCTGGAATATTATCAGAAGAACCTGGAGGAGGCCACAAGTCCTTACCGCCTGGAAAGCCTGATGGGAGCGGCTCGATGTTATGAAATCCTAAAGCAAACCCCCAAAGCTCTGGAAATTTACGAGAAGGCTCTGCCCCAGGCCTCCAAGACCGCCCTGGCCGACTTTATCCGCTGGAAGATCGGCGAGCTGAAAGGATAAGGGATGATGGAGAAAAGAATCCTCCTATCCGGAAATGAGGCCATCGCGCGAGGGGCTTTCGAGAGCGGGGTAAAGGTGGCGGCCGCTTACCCGGGAACCCCCAGTACGGAGGTTCTGGAAAACTTGGGGACTTACTCGGGGGCCCACGTGGAATGGTCGCCGAACGAGAAGGTGGCCCTGGAAACAGCCATGGGAGCCGCTTTCGGCGGAGCCCGGGCCTTGGCAGTCATGAAACATGTGGGCGTGAATGTGGCCGCAGACCCCCTCTTTACCCTTTCCTACACAGGCCTGCGGGGAGGGCTGGTATTAGTAACCGCCGATGACCCGGAGATGCACAGCTCCCAAAACGAGCAGGACAACCGCCACTACGCCCGGTTCGCCAAGGTTCCCATGCTGGAACCCAGCGATAGCCAGGAGGCCAAGGATTTCACCAAAATCGCCTTTGACCTGAGCGAAAAATTCGACACCCCGGTAATGCTCCGGACGACAACCCGGGTGTCCCACTCCAAATCAATCGTTCATCTGGATGAACCCGTTATCCCGCCCGTGAAGCCGGGACTGATCAGAGACCCGGTCAAACTGGTCATGCTCCCTGCCAATGCCCGTAAGCGCCACCCTGTGGTGGAAAAAAGGATGGAAGAAGCGGCCCGTTTCGCCGAGACCTTCCCCGAGAACCGAATCGAGTGGGGCGATCAAAAGGTGGGGATCATCACCAGCGGCATCTCCTACGAGTATGCCAAGGAAGTGATGCCCGAAGCCTCCTTCCTGAAGCTGGGAATGGTTTACCCCCTGCCGAAGGAGATGATTAAATCTTTTTCTTCCCGGGTGGAGAAGGTTTACGTCGTGGAAGAATTGGACCCCTTCATCGAAGAGCAGGTCCGGGCTCTGGGTTTGGTGGTCGAAGGGAAATCGTCTTTTCCCCTCCTGGGAGAACTGAACCCTCTCCTGGTGGAAAAAGGTTTAAAGAATCTCCCCTCCAGGGAGAAAGAAGAACCTGTCCAGAAACTGCCGGCGCGTCCCCCCATCATGTGCCCGGGATGCCCCCATCGGGGGGTCTTTTCGGTTTTGAATAAACTGAAGCTCTTTGTGACCGGAGACATCGGCTGCTATACTCTGGGATTTCTTCCGCCTCTCAGCGCTATCGACACCTGCGTCTGCATGGGGGCTTCTATCGGCCATGCCATGGGTCTCGACAAGGCCCTAGGGGAAGAGGCCCTGGGCAAGGTGGTGGCAGTCATCGGGGACTCCACTTTTCTTCATTCCGGGATCACCGGCCTTCTCAACGTGGCCTACAATCGGGGAGCGGTGACGGTGATCATCCTGGACAACCACACCACCGCCATGACCGGTCGGCAGGATCACCCGGGAACCGGTTGCACTCTGAGAGGGGAGGAAACTTTCGAGGTGGACCTGGTCAAGCTGGCCAAGGCCCTGGGGGTGAAGCACGTGAAAGCAGTAAATCCCTATGACCTTGCCGCTGTGGAGCGGGTGATCAAGAAGGAGGTTCAGCGTCCGGAGCCCTCGGTGGTCATCTCCCGGGCTCCCTGTGTCCTTTCCCGCCGGGAGAGAGTGGTCAGTGGAAAGCCTCTTTCCGTCGATTCCGACTTCTGTGCGGGCTGCCGATCCTGCCTTCGGTTGGGTTGCCCGGCCGTGGCCTGGGTTAAGGAAGAAGGAACCAATGTGCAAGGGAAGCGGAGAAAAGGAAGGGCGGAGATCGACGCGTTCCTCTGTAACGGCTGCACGCTCTGCGCTCAGGTGTGCAAATTCGGGGCGATAAAGGGAAACGATGGAAAATAAAGTCACCAATATACTGCTCGTGGGGGTTGGCGGCCAGGGAATCATCCTTGCTTCTGAGATTATGGCCGACGTATTCATGGAAGCCGGGTACGACGTAAAGAAGAGCGAAGTCCACGGGATGGCCCAGAGGGGAGGCAGCGTTTCCACCCACGTTCGGTTCGGCCCCAAAGTGTATTCCCCCCTCATCAAGGAAGGGGAGGCGGACATTTTCATGGCCTTCGAGGAACTGGAAGCCCTCCGTTATCTTTCCTATCTGGGGCTCCGCCCGGCCATCCTGCTCAATGAACAGCGGCTCAATCCGCCCGGCGTGTCTCTGGGGAACGAAGACTATCCGGCCGACGTAAAAGAAGTCCTCTCCCGGCGGGCCGGAAAGTTCAAGCGCATTCCGGCCCGTGACCTGGCCGTCAGGTCAGGGGATGTGCGGGCGGTCAACGTGGTCCTCCTGGGAGCGCTTCACTCCTTCTTGTCCATCCCGGAAAAGACCTGGACCGACCAGATCCTGAAACGATTCCCTCCGAAAGCAGGACCAGTAAACCTGGAAGCTTTTCGCTTGGGCAAAGCGGCCTGAAAAAATACCTGTCGAGGACCTTTCCATGGCCCGACCGATCTTGTGGCTCTTCCTTTTCTTTTTTCTTTGCGGCGGGGCCTCGGCGCAGGAAGAGGGGAAAAGGGTCGTAGACGAAAAGGCCCAGATGGGCCTGGGGGATTATTTTTTCGAGGACGGGGACTTCTACCGGGCCATCACCGAGTACAAACGCTTCCTCTTTTTTTTCCCCGAGAGCCTGCGCGCCGAGGAAGCCTTGTGGAAGATCGCCAGCTCTTATTTTCAAGGGAAAAAGTGGGACGAAGCCCTGTCCGCCGCCGATGACCTTCTGAAAAAGCATCCTTCTTCCCCCTGGGCGCCGCAGGCGATCCTTCTCAAAGGCCGCTGTTGGATGGAGAAAAAGGAATTCTCCCAGGCCCGCCATTATTTTCTCCTCGCCCGGGAAATGGCTGCCGGAACTGGGATTGCCCAGGAGGCTCAATGGCAGACAGCGGTGAGCTTTCTGCGGGAGGAGCGGTGGAAAGAAGCTGCGGCGGAATTCCGGAAGGTGGAAGCCAGCAGCAGACTCTACCCCCGCGCCGAGTATTGGGCGCAAGGCCTAGAACGGATTGAGCAAATTCCTCAAAAATCCCCCACCACCGCTGGGTTCCTGGCCATTCTCCCCGGAGCCGGACACCTTTATTGCGAACGGTACCGGGATGCGGGGGTCGCCTTCGGCTTGAACGCCGCTTTTATTTGGGGGATGGTGGAAGCTTTTAAGCATGAAAACTACGTGGTGGGCGGAATCTTGACCTTTTTTGAACTGGGGTGGTATAGTGGGAATATTTACAGCGCCGTCTCCAGCGCCCACAAATACAATCGGAACAAGAAAAAAGAGTATCTTGACAACCTGGAAAAAGAGGATCGCTTTTCCGTGGGCATATCCTTTCGGGAAAAACAACCATTTTTTTCTTTCCGTTATGTCTTTTAAAAAAGGGATGGTCTTCTTTCTGTTCTGCGGCTGCCTGAGCGGAGGCTGGGTTCTGGCGGGCGAGGGGCGGTGGGAAGAGCCTTGGCCTAAGCGCCCTCCAGGTCCGGGGCCCGAGAGCCAGACGCCGTCAACCTCCCTTTCCCCGGGGCAGAAAGCGGCGCAGGGCGTCCTCCGTCTCTTTCAGGAGTACATCAGCCCGGTGGACGGGGATCGTTGCCCATGTTATCCCACCTGTTCTCAATACAGCGTGGAGGCAATCCGCAAGCACGGTGTTTGGATCGGCCTGGTCATGACCTTCGATCGGCTGATTCACGAGTCCAGTGAAATCCGGCAAGCGCCCCTGGTCAAGGTCTATGGGTCCTACCGGTATTATGATCCGGTAGAAAATAACGATTTTTGGTGGAATAAGGGCAGCATTCAGCGTTCAGCAATTAGCGATCAGCCATCAGCGGTCAGCAAAGAAAGGCAAGAGCCTCAGTTGACAGCTGAACGCTGACCGCTGAAAGCTTCTTTTTGGAGGGATTGTATGCTTTTTGACGAAGAATTCGAAACCCTTCCCCGGGAGGCTCTGGGAGCCCTGCAACTCAAACGTCTCGCGGCTACGGCAGAGAGGGTCTATGCCACGGTTCCTTTCTATAAAAAGAAGTTTGACGAGTACGGGATCAAGCCCTCGAGCCTTAAGACCCTGAAGGACCTGGAGCGTCTGCCTTTCACCACCAAAATCGACCTGCGGGACAACTATCCCTTCGGCCTTTTCGCCGTCCCCATGGAGCAGGTGGTGCGAATCCATGCCTCCTCAGGCACCACGGGAAAGCCCACCGTGGTGGGATATACCCGCCGGGATATCAACACCTGGGCCGAGTTGATGGCCCGCTCCCTGGCCGCTGCCGGGGCCCACAAGAACGACATTATCCACAACGCTTACGGGTATGGGCTTTTCACCGGGGGTCTGGGAGTTCACTACGGGGCCGAGAAGCTGGGGGCTTCGGTCATTCCCATCTCCGGAGGAAACAGCAAACGTCAGATCATCATCATGCAGGATTTCGGGTCCACGGTGCTGACCTGCACCCCCTCTTACGCCCTTTTCCTTGCCGAAACGGCGGAGGAGATGGGGGTGGATTTCAAAAAGCTGAAATTGAAGGTCGGAATTTTTGGAGCCGAACCCTGGTCGGAGAGGATGCGCGATGAGATCGAGCGGAAGCTTGGCATCCAGGCCATCGACATCTACGGCTTGAGCGAAGTCATCGGGCCGGGAGTGAGCATCGAGTGCATCGAAGCCAAACGAGGCCTGCACATTTTTGAGGATCATTTTATTGCCGAGATCATCGACCCCCAGACGAAAGAAGTCTTACCTTACGGCCAGAAGGGAGAACTGGTCTTTACCACGATCACCAAGGAAGCCTTCCCCCTCATCCGATACCGGACCCGAGATATTTCGGTCCTTTATCCCGAGCCGTGCAAGTGCGGGCGAAACCATGTGCGCATGGAGCGGGTCAGCGGGAGGAGCGATGATATGCTCATCATCCGTGGGGTTAACGTCTTCCCCTCCCAGATTGAAAGCGTTCTCATGAACATCGAGGGGGTGGAGCCTCACTATCTCCTGTTTGTGGACCGGCAGGGGAACCTGGATACCTTGGACCTTCAGGTGGAAGTGAATGAGAAGGTCTTCTCCGATGAAGTCAAAAACCTCCAGTCCCTCGGGAGAAGGATCGAGAAGGAAATCAAGGACCTCCTGGGGGTGAGCGTGGGGGTGAAGCTAGTGGAGCCCAAAACCATCCAGAGGAGTGAAGGGAAGGCGCAGAGGGTGATCGATAAGAGAAAAATCTAGATGCTCGATGCTGGATACTGGATTCCAGGTGCCTAAGGCATTTCCCAGGTCCTATATCCTATATCCAGTATAAAACATTCAGTATCTGGCCGTCGGGAAACTAGGAGGTCCTCATGAAAGTTGAACAAATCTCGGTTTTCTTGGAAAACAAGCCCGGGGCTCTGACCGAGGTAACCCGTATCCTGGGGGAGGCTGGAGTGAATATCCGCGCCCTGTCCCTGGCGGACACGAAGGATTTCGGGATTCTGCGCCTGATCGTCAATGACAATGAGAAGGCCAAGTCGGTTCTGGGCACCCGGGGATTCACCGTGAGGAAGACCGAGGTAGTTGCGGTGGAAGTCCCAGACCGTCCGGGCGGGCTCGCGGATATCCTGAGATGCCTGTCCGATTCAGGAATCAACGTGGAATATCTCTACGCCTTCGTCCAGCAGAGCGGAGCCAATGCTATCATCATTTTCCGTTTTGATGAAACCGACCGAGCTATCGAAGTGCTTTCCAAGAACCGGGTCAAAATTTTGGAAGGAAAGAAGGTTTACACCCTGTAGCGATTTCCATGCAAGGGGAGGCATGGAAATTCTTGAGAGGAGGGAAATGAATCTGAAGGGGTTTGTGGTAGGAGTTGGGTTAGGGGCCTGTTTAATGGGGTCGATCCTTCCGGCCATGGGAGCGGAAAAGGCTCCCTACGTGATCGGAGCCGTGTTCAGCGTGACCGGAGGGGCTTCTTTCCTGGGAGAGCCGGAACGCAACACCGCAAAAATGGTGGAAGAATGGGTGAATGGAGCCGGGGGAATCCAGGGACATCCTCTTAATGTAATCGTCGAAGACAGCAAGAGCGATGAAGGCCAGGCCGTTCTGGCGGTACGCAAGCTCTTGGATAAGGACAAGGTCCTGGCCATCATCGGACCCTCCACCACAGGGGAGAGCATGGCTGTCGTGCCCATCATGGAAAAAGCCAAAACCCCGTTGATTTCCTGCGCAGCCGGCCTTTCCATCGTCACTCCCAAGGAGGAGATGGACCGCATATTGGCCGCCAAGACCTTTGAAATGCCCAAGAAACAGAACCCCTGGGTTTTCAAGACGGCGCAGACCGACACCTCAGCGGTGGAAGCGATTTATGACTTCATGAAGAAAAAGATGATCACCAGGGTGGCGATCATCACCGTCACCAATGCGTTCGGGGACTTCGGGCGCCAGGAGCTGAAGAGGGCTGCCCCGCTCTATGGGATCTCCGTCGTGGCTGATGAGCGGTATGGGCCTAAGGATTCCGATATGACCGCCCAGCTGACCAAAATAAAGGGGACCGACGCCCAAGCCCTGGTCAACTGGTCCGTGGGTCCCCCCCAAGTTTTGGTAACAAAGAACTGGAAGCAACTGGGGATGAATATCCCCCTCTACCAGAGCCATGGGTTTGGATCGAAGAGGAACATTGAGCTGGCTGGGGGAGCCGCCGAAGGGGTGCTCTGCCCGCTGGGGCACATCATCGTGGCGGAAAAAGTGAAGGCCGACCAACCGCAAAAAGCGGTGATCATGAAATATAAAACCGAATACGAGAAGCGGTTTAAAACAGATGTGTCGAGCTTCGGCGGATACGCCCACGATGCCCTCTATCTCCTTGTGGACGCCCTGAAGACCGTGGGGCCTGATAAGGGGAAGGTCCGTGATTTCCTGGAGACCAAGGTGAAGAACTGGCCGGGGGTCAGCGGAGTTTTCAACCTTTCCCCTCAGGACCACACGGGTCTGAATAAGGACGCTTTTGTCATGATTACGGTCAAAAATAATGACTGGACATTTGCCGATTGATGTTTATAATAGGGGAGATATCCTCGAAGCAGATTGGGAAAAGATGCCAGACTTTGATCCCATCGTCATTCAGATGTTGAATCAACGCGGGGTTTTCGGACTTGCGGGGAAAACTGGAGACCTGCGCCTTTCTTTTTTCGGCTACTATTATTTCTAAAGAGCGCTGCGGGCCTTCGAATCTTATTCCCTATTGAAGGCCTGTAGCGCTCTTTGTTTATCCGGGAACCGAATGTTGACGAACGATTGAAAATTATGACTGATCGGGGTACTGATTTTTTATGACTTTCGGCAGCCAGTTGATCCAATACCTCTTTACCGGATTAACCCTGGGCAGCATCTATGCCCTGGTGGCACTGGGGTTTACCATGATCTACAATGCCACGGGGATCATCAACCTGGCCCAGGGGGAGTTCGTCATGCTCGGCGGGCTGGTCATGGTTTTCTTTGCCGGAGTCCTGAAAATGCCCCTTTACCTGGGGTTCCTCCTGACCATCCTCGTTGTAACCCTGGTGGGAGTCATCTTCGAACGCCTGGCCATCCATCCCCTGAAGGAAGCCTCGCTCATCACCCTGATCATGATCACCCTGGCCGGATCGATCCTTTTCCGGGGAGGGGCCATGTTCCTGTGGGGGAAAGACCCCTATGCGCTCCCCCCCTTTACTCAGGGACGGCCCATCCAGTTCTTGGGAGCCTCTCTGCAGGCCCAGATTTTCTGGGTGTTGGGCCTCACTGTTTTTGCCGTCGCTGGGGTCCATTTTTTCTTCAACCGGACCCTGATCGGAAAAGCCATCACCGCTTGCGCCTTTAATCCTCTGGCGGCCCGCCTCATGGGAATCAATGTACGAAAGATGGTTCTTCTTTCTTTCGCCCTGAGCGCCGCCGTAGGAGGGGTTGCTGGGGCAATCATTACCCCCATTACGCTCATGGAGTATGACCGGGGGCCGCTCCTTGCGCTGAAGGGGTTTGCCGCCGCAGTACTCGGGGGGCTCGGGAGCGGAATCGGCTCAATTCTGGCCGGTTTCATCATCGGCATCCTGGAGTCCCTAGGTGCCGGACTGATCTCCTCGGGGTACAAGGACGCCATCGCCCTCGTGGTTCTGTTGATCATCCTCTGGGCGAAACCCAGCGGAATCCTGGGAAACGAGGAGGAGAGCGGGTTAAAAAGGTTTTGAGTTTCAAGGTTCGAGTTTCGGGTTAAGAGCCCACGAAAATGAGAGTTAATTTTTTTCACACCTGAAACCCGAAGCTCGAAACCCGAAACTATTTTTTAGGTGGTCATGAAGCCTAAAGACCTCTACATCGTTTTTATCATCGCCCTGGTCATCGGGGTCTTCCCCTGGCTCACCGGAAGGAACGAGTATTTCATCAGCCTCCTGGTGTTCATGGGGATCAACGGAATGATCACCCTGGGGCTCAGTCTTCTCATGGGTTATGCGGGCCAGATTTCCTTGGGCCATGCGGCTTTCTTTGGGCTGGGGGCCTATTCTTCGGGGATCCTGACCGTCCATTACGGCCTGTCCCCCGTCGCCGGTTTTCTCTTTGGAATCCTTCTTTCAGCGGCCGTGGCCTATCTCGTGGGAAAGCCGACTCTGCGGCTGAAGGGGCATTACATGGCGGTCGCCACCCTGGGTTTTGGGGAAATTGTGTTCATTCTCTTCAACGAACTCTCCTTCCTGACCGGTGGGCCCTCGGGCCTCTCCGGGATCCCCGCTCTGGCGGTCGGGGACCTGTCCCTGGAGGGGACGGCGTATCTTTACCTGGTCTGGGGGCTCGTCCTCCTCCTCCTTCTCTTCTCCCTGAATTTGATCAATTCCCGAGTGGGAAGAGCCCTGCGGGCCGTCCACGGAAGCGAGTTGGCAGCCGGCGCCATGGGAGTGGATGCTTCCCTCTACAAGATTCAGGTTTTCGTGCTGAGCGCCGTCTATGCCTCCATGGGCGGAAGCCTTTACGCCCATTTCATAAGCTTCATCAGCCCCAGCTCCTTCAGCCTCATGTTTTCTATTCTTCTCCTGATGATGGTGGTCGTGGGGGGTACGGAGACCATTTGGGGGGCCATCCTGGGGGCTGCCGTCCTTACCCTCCTGCCCGAGTACCTGCGCGGGCTGGAGGATTTCGAGGTCTTAGCCTACGGCGCCATTCTCATGGCCGTTCTTCTCTTCATGCCGAAGGGAATTCTGGAGGGGTTTCAAAGGCTGTGGGCAAGGGCGCAAGGGGGATCGTAGGGAAGGATGAGCAGCGAGATTCTCAATATTCAGGGTCTGCAAAAATATTTCGGGGGGCTGAGGGCCATAGATGACCTGGGTTTTGCCGTCTCCGAGGGCCAGATCAAATCGATCATCGGCCCCAACGGTGCGGGGAAGACCACCCTTTTCAATCTTATCACCGGAATTTTTCCGCCGACCCAGGGGATGTTTACATTCGCGGGGAAAATCCTGAACGGGCTGAAGACTCACGAAATTGCTAGACTGGGCATTTCCCGGACTTTCCAGAACCTGGAGCTCTTCCCCAACATGAATTCCCTGGAGAACGTTATGCTGGGGTGCCATTGTCACACGAGGGCGGGCATCTTTCGCGCTGGTCTTCGCCTTCGGGGCATGAGGCAGGAAGAAGAAAAGATTCGGGAAAAGGCCATGGAAGAACTCCGTTTCATGGGGCTCGAAGAGAAAGCCCTCCTCGGCGCGAAATCGCTCCCCCTGGGAGAGCAGAAACTCTTGGAGATCGCCCGGGCCCTGGCCACCCAACCAAGGCTTCTTCTCCTCGACGAGCCGGCGGCGGGCCTGAACATCCGGGAGACGGAGGCTCTTTCGGAATCCATCCTGCGGATCCGAGGGCGGGGGATCACGGTTATGCTCGTGGAACACGACATGAGCCTGGTCATGGGGATCTCCGATGAAGTCTTGGTCCTCAATTACGGAAAGAAGATCGCCGAAGGGCAACCGCGGGAGATTCAGCGAAACCCCGGAGTGATTGCCGCCTACCTGGGCGAGGAGGCAGGGAATGCTTAGGGTGGAGAGTGTCAGCGCCTTCTACGGCGTCATCCAGGCGTTGCGGAATGTTTCTCTTCATGTGAACTCGGGAGAGATGGTCGCCCTTCTGGGGGCCAACGGTGCGGGGAAGACCACCCTGATGAAAGTCATCTCCGGGCTTCGCCCCCTGGGCAAGGGGAGGCTTTTCTTCAGTGGACAGAACATCGCCGGGCTGCCGGCGGAACGGGTCCTGCGCCTGGGGGTCGGACAGGTTCCCGAGGGGAGACAGGTCTTCGCCCCTCTTTCTGTTCTTGATAACCTGATTCTAGGGGCCTACGTCCGGTTCAAAGGGGAGGCCAAGAAAGAGGTATATAAAGACCTGGATTCCATCTTTGAAATGTTCCCGGTCCTGAAGGAGCGGCAGAAGCAGAGAGCGGGAACCCTCTCTGGGGGAGAGCAGCAGATGGTGGCCATCGGGCGGACCATGATGTCCCGGCCCAAACTTCTCCTTCTGGATGAACCCTCTTTGGGACTCGCCCCTCTGGTGGCCAATGGAATTTTTCAGACCATCCGCCTTCTGCGCGACCGGGGAACCACTATCCTTCTTGTGGAACAAAACGCCAAAGCCGCCCTGAAAGTGGCAGACCGTGGGTATGTTTTAGAGACGGGACGGATCATCCTGGAAGGGGAGACGGAGGACCTCTTGAACAACAAGGAAGTCCAGCGAGCCTACCTGGGCAAGGAGTACCGGGAGGTGTGGGAGTAAGGGGGGAGGGAAAATGATCTGGGACCGCAAAACCGAGTGCATGCCCCGCGAGGAGATCGAGCAACTGCAGCTGGAGCGGCTCCAGTCCACCCTGAACCGGGTGTACCGGAACGTGGCTTTCTACAAGAAGCGGTTCGATCGACTGAAGATTGGCCCGGATGAAATTCAAAGCGTTCAGGATTTGGCGCAGTTCCCACTCACCATGAAAGAGGACCTGAGGGAGAGTTACCCCTACGGGATGTTCGCCCTTCCCCTGCGGGAAGTGGTCCGCATCCATTCCTCCTCCGGGGTAACGGGCAAGCCCACGGTGACCGGTTACACCAAGAATGACCTGCATCACTGGAGCCAACTCACCGCAAGGGTCCTAGCCGCGGGAGGGGTGACGAAGGACGATGTGGTCCAGATTACCTTCAAATACGGGCTTTTTACCGGAGCTTTCGGCCTACATTACGGTGCCGAGCTCATCGGAGCCTCGGTCATTCCCATGTCCACCGGGAACACGCGGAAGCAGGCTTTGATCATGCAGGACTACAAAACCACTGCTCTGGTGAGCACGCCTTCCTACGCCTTGCTCTTGGCCCGGTACCTGGAAAAAGAGGGGATCAACCCTCAATCCCTCTCCCTGAAGAGAGGTCTCTTTGGCGGAGAGCCTTGTCCGGAATCCATGCGCAAAGAGATTCAAGAGCGGCTTTTAATCGACGCCATGGACAATTACGGGGTTAGCGAGGTGATGGGCCCCGGCGTCTCTGCGGAATGTGAACGCAGGAACGGCCTCCATCTTTATGAAGATCATTTTATCCCCGAGATCATCGACCCTCAGACGCTGAAAGTCCTCCCTCCGGGCACGGAAGGGGAGTTAGTCCTGACCACTCTGACGAAAGAGGCCTTCCCCGTCGTCCGCTACCGCACCCGGGACATAACTTCTTTGGATTATTCCCTCTGCCCCTGCGGCCGGACTCTGGTGCGCATGAGGAAGGTCTTGGGGCGGAGTGATGACATCATCGTCATCAAGGGGGTTAAGGTTTTCCCTTCCCAGGTGGAATCCATCCTCCTGGAGGTGGAGGGGGTAGAGCCGCGGTACCAGATCCTAGTGGAACAGGTTGAAGGGGCGGATTCAATGGAATTGAAAGTGGAAGTAAACGAAAAAGTCTTTTCCGACGAAATCAAGAACCTTCAGAACATCTCCAATCAGATCGAGCGAAAGCTACGAGAGATCGTTGGAATCAGCGCCAAGGTGAAGCTAGTGGCACCCGAAAGCCTGCAGCCGACAGATGGTAAGATGGTTAAGGTCATCGATCGAAGGAAGAAATGATCAGCCCGGAATGGGGAAAGAGGATATAGAATCCCGGTACCCTCGAAACGCAGAAAAACAATTTAGTCAAAGGAGGATTGCCGGGGTAATCAATTTATTGACCAGGAGGGATTGTCGATGAAGAATTTCGTTTCCCTGTTAAGTGCTGTTTTAGTTTTTGGGTTTTCCATGACGGGGGCCTTTGCCCAGGCCAAGCCTGTGGAGTTCTCCTACTCTATTTTCTTTCCTGCAACCCACAAACATACGATCCTGGCTGGGGAGTGGGGCAAGGAAGTAGAAAAAAGGACCGGCGGAAGAGTGAAAATCACCATTTTCCCGGGTGGGACCCTGACCCCTGCGGCCACCTGTTACGATGGAGTAGTAAAGGGCATATCGGATATCGGGACCTCGGTCCTGGCTTACACCAAGGGCAAGTTTCCCCTGACCGAAGTCATCGATCTTCCCTTGGGATACACCAATGGGATCATGGCCACATCCTTGACCAACCAGTACTTTGCGAAATTCAAACCCAAGGAGTTCGACGAGGTCAAAATTCTCTACCTCCACGCCCATGGGCCCGGGATCTTGCATACCAAGAAGGCGGTCAGCAAGCTGGAAGAACTCAAGGGTCTGAGAATCCGCTGTACGGGAACGGTGACCGAAATTGTGAAGGCCTTGGGAGGTGTTCCCATGTCCATGCCCATGGGGGAAACCTACGATGCCCTCAACCGGGGAATGGTGGAGGGCTCCATGGCCCCCATCGAATCCCTGGAGGGATGGAAGTGGGGAGAGGTGGTGAAATTCACCACGGAAAGTTTCGGGGCTGCTTACAGCACGGCCTTTTTCGTTGCCATGAACAAGGAAAAATGGAACGCTTTGCCCGCAGATATTCAAAAAACCATCGAAACGGTCAATGCCGAATGGGCCCAGAAGACGGGCAATTTATGGGATGAGGTGGACAAATCGGGGAGGGAGTTTTCCCTAAAGCTGGGCAACAAGATCATTCCCCTTTCGAAAGAAGAGAATCAGAGATGGGCCACGGCGGTAAAACCGGTGCTTGAGGAATATGTTAGAAGGATGAAAGAAAAAGGATTGCCCGGGGAAGAGGCTTTGAAATTCTGTCTGGAGGGCCTGAAGAAGCAAAGATAACCCTGACCGGCCAGGAGAGAGAAGGGGGCGGGCCTTTTTTTTCCATAATCCCGGCGGAAGGGCAGGGGGGAGGAAACCGAGAAGCTTATGGACGGTCTACTGCGTTTCATATTCCGTTTAAGCCAGGGGGGGAACCAAGTGGCTGGAGTCTCCTTGACTCTGGTCATGGGATTAACCGTTGCCGACGTAATCCTCCGAATTCTGGGGAGGCCCATCGTGGGCGCCTTTGAATTGGTGGCTTTTTTGGGCGCCATCGCGATCGGTTTTTCCATTCCCTTCACTTCCTGGGTGCGAGGCCACATTTTCGTTGATTTCCTGATCCTAAAATTTTCCCTGAAAGCAAGAAAGGGAATTCATATTTTCACCCGCCTCATCGGACTCGGGCTTTTCGGACTCGCCGGCTGGAACTTGTGGAAGATGGGCGCCGATTTACAGAGGTCCGGTGAAGTCTCTCCGACTCTTCATGTTCCCTTTTATCCGGTGGTTTATGGAATCGGGATGGTGTGCCTGATCCAGGTTTTGGTGATGATCGCCGACATCTTGAAAGTGCTAAAGGAGCAGTATGAATGAAGTGATGGCCGGGCTCGTCGGCCTGATTCTGGTATTGGCTCTCTTCTTCACCGGCATCGAATTGGGATTTGCCATGGCCGTCGTGGGTTTCCTGGGATTCAGCTATGTAGTTTCCCTCAAAGCGGGGCTGAATCTCTTGGCGAAAGACGTCTTCGATGTCCTCTCCTCTTATGGGTTCACGGTGATCCCTCTTTTCATCTTTATGGGGCAGCTGGCCTTCAATGCGGGAATTGCCAAGCGGCTGTATGAAACCGCTTATAAATTCTTCGGCCATATCCCCGGAGGGCTGGCCATGGCTACTGTAGGCGGAGCCACCGCCTTCAAGGCCATTTGCGGCTCTTCCCCTGCTACCGCAGCAACCTTTGCTAGCGTGGCGGTTCCGGAAATGGACCGCTACGGATACAGCAAAAAGCTTTCCACCGGAATCGTGGCCAGCGTGGGCACCCTGGGGATCCTCATGCCCCCGAGCGTAACCCTGATTGTTTTCGGGATCATCACGGAGCAGTCCATCGGCAAACTTTTCCTGGCTGGCCTCATCCCAGGGCTGCTGATTGCCTTCTTTTTCATCCTGATCATCTGGGTGTGGTGCCGAATCGATCCGGCGCTGGGCCCCAAGGGGCAAAAGTCTTCCTGGAAAGATCGGATCAGTTCCCTTCCGGAAGTTCTGTGGGTGGGAATCATCTTCGTCCTGGTCATCGGCGGGCTGATGAATGGCTTTTTCACTCCCACCGAGGCCGGCAGCATAGGGACTTTCGCCGTTCTCTTGCTTTCCCTAGTGAAGAAAGACCTGACCTGGAGGGGGTATGTTAAATCCATCCAGGAATCCCTGCGAACGGCCTGCATGGTCCTTATGCTCATCGTGGGGTCCACGCTGCTGGGTCATTTTTTGGCCGTGACCAAAATTCCCATGCAGGCCGCGGACTGGGTTATCGCGCTGAATTTTCCGAAGGAATTGACTATCGTCATCATCGCCCTCATTTACCTCCTGGGTGGGTCCTTCATCGATGACCTGGCCTTCATGATCCTGGCCACTCCCATCTTCTACCCGGTGGTCCTGAAACTGGGGTACGATCCCATATGGTTTGGGATGATCATCGGGATCACG
>DASPRR010000215.1:0-6077 GCA_035624375.1 Thermodesulfobacteriota bacterium
ACCGCCTTGCCTTAAAAGACCCAAAGCTAAAACCCCTGGCCGAAAGCTTCCGGGGGATGAAACCGCCGCGATACCCCTCTGTCTTCGAAGGCCTGGTCAATGCCATCACCTGCCAGCAGTTCACCCTTACCGCCGGCATCCGGCTCCTCAGCCGGCTGGTTGTCAACTATGGAGTTCCATTTAAAGGGCGAAACATTTGTTTTCATGCTTTCCCTCGGCCGGAGGACCTTGCCGGAGCAGAAATGGAAGACCTGCGAAAGCTGGGGTACAGCCGCCAGAAAGCCCGCTCCTTGATCGAATTAGCTCAAATGGTGGTTGAAGGGCGATTCCATGTGGAATCTCTGGATTCCCTCGAAGATTCGACAGCTTTGGAAAGGCTGACCGCCCTTCGCGGGGTAGGCCGATGGACGGCCGAATATGCCCTGCTGCGGGGAATGGGGCGGATCCATATCTTCCCCGGGGATGATGTGGGGGTCCGCAACCGGCTGCAGGACTGGATGAAGGTTGCCAGACCGCTGGGTTACGAAGGGGTGCAACGTCTTCTTAAACGATGGAAACCTTACGGGGGGCTTATCTATTTTCACTTGCTGCTCAAGGGGCTGAGGGAGGCGGGACAACTTCCGATTGCAGATTGCGCATTGCGAGTTGCGGATTGAAAAGCGGGAAACTATCGGCGGACCCTCTTTGTTTTTCTGTCTTTTATGATCCGATAACTTAGCAATTGGAAAATTCCGAACATCCCCCCGATCACGGCGATCCCCCCCAGGATATAGCTTTCCAGGTCCTTCAAGTCCCCGATAATCATCGCCAGAGCGCTCCCGAATAGGTAACCCACCGCACCCACGACCACGGCCCAGATCAGTGCGCTGAGGAAATTCAGGACGAAAAATCTTCCCGCTGGGATTCGGCTTAATCCGATGACCAGGAGGAAAGCGATCCGAAGGCCGTAAAGAAAGTGGAAGATAAAAACCAGGGCGGTTTGGTATCGTTCGATGATCCTTTGGACTCTTCCGACCCGATTTTGCCAGGTGGGATAATGGGCCAGGAAAGACTGAACCAGGGCGCTTTGCCGCCGGCCCAGATAAAAAAACACCTGGTCCCCGGACATAGTCCCGGCAAAGGCGACCAGAATCACCCAGGGGACCTCGAGGTATCCCAGGGAAGCGGCGAACCCGGCCAGGACCAAAAAGGTTTCTCCCTCGAAAAAGGTCCCTACCAAGAGGGCGGGATAGCCATAGGTCCCCAAGAAAGTCTCTAAGCTCACCGGTTCGGAAAACCCCTTTAAGCTAGGAGAGCTATTCGATATCCGCCATTTTCTGATTGGCTACTACAACGAGAATGCAGTTCTCCGGCTGAAGATACTTCCGGGCGACGCGGAGCACATCTTCCCGAGCAACCCCCTGGATGAGTTGGGCGTATCTTTCCGGATAATCCAATCCCAGGCCATAATACTCCACTTGGAGGAGAAAATTTACCAATTTTCCCTGCGTATCCATCCGCATGGGAAAACTACCAATCAGATATTTTTTGGCTCCCTCGATCTCCTTTTCTGAAACGGGCTCCTTCTGGATCCTCTTCATCTCCTCCCGGGCAAGGGAGATAGCCTCCCTTGCAGAGACGTTTTTAGTCTGAAGACTGATCTGGAAGGAACCGGGAAATTTCCCGGGTTCAAAAAAGCTGTATACCGAATACGCCAGACCCCTCTTGTTGCGGACCTCCTCCATGAGGCGGGAAGAAAATCCACCTCCGCCCAAGATGTAATTCATCACCGTGAGGGCGTAGAAGTCCGGGTTATCCCGGCTGACCCCGGCATGACCCAGAATGATACTGGCTTGGGTCAGCATCCGGTCGATTTTCACCGTCTTGGGTCCTTTGGCGAAGACATTGGCCAGCGTCGCGTTGGAGATTTGGCCCTTCGGCCATTTTTCCAACCGGGGAATGAACCTGCTTTTGATCTCCTGCAAGGTGATATCCCCGGCTACTGCCAGGATGGACCCATTGGGATGATAATATTGTCGGTAGAAGAGGGAAACAGTCTCCGGGGTCAGGGAGGGGAGAGAGGTCTTGGTCCCTTCAACCGGATGGCGGTAGGGGCCGCTCAGGAAAAGGTTCTCCTGGAAGGCCTTCTCCGCCACCTCTTCGGGCTGGTCTTCCGCCGCCTGGATGGCGGCCAGGGTCTTCTGTATCTCCCGTTTGACCTCCCCCGGGGGGAAGACCGGTTGGGTGAGAACCTCTAGGAAGAGATCCAGTCCTCTCTCCAGGTCCTTCTTTAAAACTCGCAGCGTGAGGGTGGCATAATCTCTACCCCCCGAGGAACTCAGCGAAGCCCCCATGTAATCCAGCTCTTCGTTGATGGTCTTTTCCGTCCGCTGGGCCGTTCCCAGGAGAAGGCCCTTGGCGGTCAAGTGGGCGATTCCTTCTTCGCCCGAAGGGTCTCTTCGCGAACCGGCATCTACGAGCATTTGCAGGGTGACGAAAGGCAGGGAATGCTCCTCGGAGACCAAAAGGACCAGCTGGTTGGAGAGAGTCATTCGCTGCGAGGGAGGCATGGCCTCCACCTCGCCGGCGAGCGTCCAGGATCCTCCTAGGAGCCAGGTGATCAGGACCGTTACTCTAAGAATCTTCGTCATGGTGAAACCTCCCTAACGTACCGGACCGCCCGCTCCCCTGCCAGCTGGACCAGCCGGGGCCGCCGGGCCTTCTTTCGGGGGTAGAGGAACCAGGGTTCCCACGGTCCGGTTGTCCGGGTTCAAGTATCGGCGGGCTACCTTTTGGATGTCTTCCGGAGTGACCCTCTGGATCGCCGGCAGATATTGGTCGATGGCCCTCCAGGTTTGAACAATTTCATAACGGGCGAGAAGCACGGCCTGAAAGTATAGAGAGTCCTGACCGTAGATAAAAGAGGAGGCCAGCTGGTTCTTCACTTTTTCCAGCTCCCGGTTCTCAACCGGTTCTTTCTGCAAGCGCTCGACCTCCTCTTCGAGAGCCTTCTCCACGTCCGCCGACTCTTTTCCCGGCAGGGGGGTGGCGTAAAGGTAGAACAGGGAGGGGTCCCGGGAGAGGATGGAGTTTTCCGCGTCCGCCTCCAGAACCAGCTGCTTTTCCTGGACCAGTCGCCGGTAAAGCCTTGAACTCTTCCCCCCGGACAGGAGGGCGCTGATAACCTCCAGCACGTACGATTCCTGCTGGCCGAGGTTGGGGACATGATACCCTATGACCACGAAGGGCAGTTGGGCTTCCTTCTTTACTGAGATGCGGCGTTCTCCGCTCTGTTGAGGATCAGTGGGCCGGTTGGGATTGGGAATCTCCCCCCGGGGAATGCCGCCGAAGGTCTTCTCGACCCGCGGCAGTAATTCTTCTTTCTTGAAATCCCCCACCACTACCAGGAAGGCATTGGCCGGGTTATAGTAGGTCCGGTAATAGGTCTTCAGGTTCTCCAGGGTGAAACGTTGGATGTCTTCCATCCATCCGATGATGGGCCAGTGGTAGGGCTGGAGTTGGTAAGCCGCGGCCTCCAACTGTTCCAGGAGGAAGGATTGGGGGTCGTCCTCGGTGCGCATTCTCCGTTCTTCCATCACCACCTGCCGCTCGGTCGCGAAATCTTCTTCGCGCAGGTTCAGGTTCTGCATGCGGTCCGCCTCCAGGTCCATGACCACCTGGACCCGGTCGGACCTCAGGGTGGCAAAGTACCCCGTATAATCCCGGGTGGTGAAGGCGTTGGTTTCTCCCCCATTTTCCTGGATGATGCGGGAGTATTCCTCTGGCCGGTACTTCTTCGTGCCTTTGAACATCATGTGCTCGAGCATGTGGGAAAGCCCGGTTTGGCCCCATTCTTCGTTACGGGACCCGACCCGATACCAGACGTGGACGGTGGCCAGGGGGGCCTTGTGGTTTTCTAGCAGGATCACCTTCAGGCCGTTTGCGAGGGTGGTTTCAAAGGCCTGCTCCCTGAGTTCCGCTTGCCCGGCGGGCGCCCAGGAAAAGAAGACCAGTAGCAGCCCGACCCACAACCCATATTGGACTAGATTCGGTGATTTGATCATTCTTCACTTCCTTTCCGATTGCTGCGGCTGCACATCTTGGTTTCCCGTCCTTCCTTCCCCTTGGGAATATCGTACTCCCAAACCCCCTTTTTTCTCCAACAGAGTCCCCCTCCCGCAGGCGGACTGACTTCTGGCTCTTGAAAAGAAACTCCGGCTCCCCTGTTCATGTTCATGTCCAAGCGGAGATCTTAGGATTCCCTTTCATCCTCTCACCAACTGGATCAATAACTGGACGTTCAAAAAAATCACCGCCGAAGCAACCCCCCAGAGTAGAACCTTGTCGCGAAGGGAATTGGCGTATTTCCCCATCACGATGGAAGAGGAGGTCAGAAGGATCAGCGGAATAACCGTGAAGGGGAGCTGGATACTCAGGATGATCTGGCTCCACAGAAGCCCCTGGAAAGGATCCCGGAGGAAGAAGATGATTGCCAGGGCCAGGAAAAGGGTGACGTAAACCCCGATTCTGGAATGACTGTCCGACATGTTGAAGGGTTCCTGGTAGATCCCGGCAAAGATGCTGCCCCCGGCCATTCCCGCGGTAATGGAAGAGGAAAAACCCGAGAAGAGCAGGGCCATGGCGAAAAGGACCGCGGCCGCGTTTCCCAGCAAAGGTTTAAGGGTTGCCTGGGCCTGGGCAAGCTCCGTGACCGCCACCCCATGGGCATGAAAGGCCGAGGCCGCCACCAGAATCATGGCGCTGTTGATGGCCCATCCCACAATCATGGCTGAAAGCGTGTCCGCGAATTCAAACTTCAACTGCTTCTGGATGACCTCCTCCCCCCGGACATTCCACTGGCGGCTCTGGATGACCTCGGAATGCAAAAAAATGTTGTGGGGCATCACCACGGCGCCCAGGACGCTCATCACGATGGGGAGGGAGCCAGCGGGGATTGAGGGAATCACCCAGTCATGGGCCGCTTCGGCCCAGGGGATTTTGACCATAGTCAGCTCCAGCAGGAAGGCCAGCCCGATGAGGGACACAAACCCTAGGATCCACTTCTCCAGCCGGGGATAGCTGTTGGAAAAGAGCATCCAGAGGACCAGGCCACAGGTCAGAACCGCCCCGACGCTCAGCGGCAATCCAAAGAGCATTTGCAGCCCGATGGCCGCCCCGAGGACCTCCGCCAGGGCTGTGGAGATGGAAGCCCCCACCGCACTCATCAGTACAATTTGCCTGACCCCGCCGCGCAGATACTTGGCGCAGGCCTCCGAGAGGCATAGGCCGGTTACAATTCCCAGATGGGCGGCATTGTGCTGCAAAAGGATGAGCATGATCGTGGACAAGGTCACCACCCACAGAAGGGAGTACCCGTAGGTGGACCCTGCCGCCATGTTGGCCGCCCAGTTCCCCGGGTCGATGAAACCCACCGTGACCAGAAAACCGGGCCCGATGTATTTGAAGATCTCAAAACCACCCACCCAGGCGCCGTGTTTCCCAAATCCCTTCATCCCAAGTCTCCCATCGGCCTTCTTCACGCCCCCCCAGGCCGCCTTTACGCCTCCGCTGCCGGCCCCGCGCCTTTTTAGCGGACTCGTCCCCTGGCCAGGGAGGCAAAAATTCCGGCGGTACAGAGGATCGCAAATATCCCAAAGGCGATGCGCATGGTCTTCAAAAAAGCCGGAAAGAATTCCGGGGTGATCTGCACCCGGCCGATGTAAAGGGCGAAGAGGAGAGTGGCCAGCCCCATGCTGAGCATCTGGCCCACCAGCCTCATGGTGGCCACCGTCCCCGAGGAGACGCCGTAAAACTTCTTGTCCACCGCACTCATCACTGCATTGGTGTTGGGGGAAGAGAAAAGCCCGAAGCCAAAACCCAGCAGAGCCAGGCAGCCGACAATGTAGACCACGTCGGTCCGGCCCCCCAAAAACACCAGAAGGAAAAGCCCCATCACTGAAAATCCCATTCCCAGGGAAGAGACGACCCGGGGTTCGATCCGGTCGGAGAGACGCCCGGCGAAAGGGGAAAAAAGGGCCTGGACGACGGGCTGGCAAAGGAGAATGGAACCGGCATGGGAGGGACTGAGCCCTTTGATG
>DASPRR010000224.1:0-2719 GCA_035624375.1 Thermodesulfobacteriota bacterium
TCATCCTGGCCGGGGGGCTTCACCCCGGCAATATCCTTTTAGCGCTAGAAATGGTTTCTCCCCAAGCCATTGACGTGGGAAGCGGGGTGGAGGCGCGACCGGGGAAAAAGGACCCGGAAAAAGTGAGAGAGCTGTTTGCTGCGGTGAAGGAGTTCAACAATCTACGGAGATCAGACCCTCCTACCTCCATTTTCCAAAAAAGGATGGAAGAAGAATATACATGAAGTCATGCCTTTGCATTAAACTAAGAAACGGAGGCAGAAGAATGGGAAGAAATTCTTTGCCCGATAAGAGAGGGCATTTTGGAATCTTCGGGGGAAGGTATGTAGGCGAAACGATCATGCCTGCCCTGATTGAGCTGGAAAAGGCCTACGCCGCCTGCCGCGCCGACCGTTCTTTTCGGTCTGACCTGGCCTATCATCTCCGGGAGTACGCGGGGAGGGAGACGCCCCTCTACTTGGCCAGGAATCTGGCCGAGAAGCTCGGCGGCCCCCGGATTTATCTCAAGAGGGAAGACCTCACCCACACAGGTTCCCACAAGATCAATAATACCCTGGGTCAGGCCCTCCTCGCGCGTAGGATGGGCAAAAAAAAGGTCATCGCCGAGACGGGCGCCGGCCAGCATGGGGTGGCCACGGCTACTGCCGCGGCCCTTTTCGGGATGGAATGCCGGGTCTTCATGGGGGAAGAAGACATGCGCCGTCAGGCGCCCAATGTCTCCCGAATGGAGATTCTAGGAGCCGAGGTCATTCCCGTGACAGCTGGCACGGCGACTCTAAAGGATGCTATGAACGAGGCCCTCCGCTATTGGGTGACCCATGTGAGGGATACATACTACCTCATCGGCTCCGTCGCCGGGCCCCATCCCTACCCAATGATGGTCCGGGATTTCCAGAGTATTATCGGGAGAGAGACAAAGAGGCAGATTTTGCAAGCCGAGGGTCGTCTTCCCGACATCCTTATCGCTTGCGTGGGTGGGGGAAGCAATGCCATGGGCCTCTTTTACCCCTTCCGCAATCACCCTACGGTCCAGATGATCGGCGTGGAAGCAGCGGGGAAAGGAATGAAGACCAAATTGCACGCGGCCACCCTCTGCGCCGGTTCGGTAGGGGTGCTTCACGGTAGCAAGACCTATCTCCTGCAGGATGGAGGAGGACAGGTTCGCGATGCTTATTCAATCGCCGCCGGGCTCGATTACCCGGGCGTGGGCCCAGAGCACAGCTACTTCAAGGAAACGGGAAGGGCCACCTACGTCTCAGCGGGCGACAAAGAGGCGCTCAGCGCTTTCCGGCTTCTGGCTTCTTGCGAAGGCATTATCCCCGCCATGGAAAGCGCTCATGCCATTGCCCACGCCATGAAGCTCGCCCCCACCTTGAAGAGGGACACAGTCATGATTGTCAACCTCTCCGGGCGTGGGGACAAGGACACGGGAATCATATCCGATTGGATGAGAGGTGCCGAGCATGGAGCGCATTGAAAAGAGATTTTCCGAATTGAGAAAGAAGGGGGAAAAGGCTCTGGTGGTTTACCTCACCGCAGGCTATCCTGACCTCGCCACGAGCCGGGACTTGATCCTTGCCCTTGACGCCGCGGGGGCCGATGTGCTGGAACTCGGCGTTCCCTTCTCCGATCCCACAGCTGACGGCCCCTCCATCCAGAGGGCTTCTCAGAAAGCTTTGCAGAATGGAACGTCCCTTCCCCGGATTCTCGGCCTCGTGGAAAATCTTCGGCCCTCCACGGAGATGCCGGTAGTCCTCTTCAGTTACTACAACCCCATTCTCGCGTACGGAAACGATCGGTTCGCCAGGCAAGCAGGCGACGCTGGAGCGGACGGAGTGCTGGTCGTGGACCTTCCGGCGGAAGAGGCTGGGGAGCTGAAAAAACATACCGACCCGGCGGGCCTTAATTTCATTTCTCTCGTGGCCCCCACAACGGACGCGGGGCGCATGCGCCAAATCGTGAAGGGGGCTTCGGGCTTCATTTATTATATCTCCCTCACGGGCGTCACCGGTACAGGCCGACCACAGGTTCAGGAAATCCGGCAGAACGTTTCCCGCATCAAGAAGGTGACCCAAGTTCCGGTGGTGGCGGGTTTCGGGGTCTCCACCCCAGCCCAGGCGAGAGAAATCGGCGCGGAAACGGACGGGATCGTCGTGGGAAGCGCCTTCATCCGACTGGTAGAAGAGAAGGCCGAAAAGGCTGGGCTGCAAAAAGCTGCTTATGCCTTCGCTAGAAGATTTAAGAAAGCCCTGAGATGATAATAATCGAAGGGTTTTTGTTTTAACCCGTGTTTCAAAGCAAGCCGGAGTGTTCAGTGTTTGATTTCAGACAAAATATCTGAAATCGGACAGTAGGATACTTCTTTCAATAAATCCGAAGTATTATCATTTCTTTCTTGTTCGTCCCTGTATGATAGGAGACAATTCCTCCCTCCGGACCCTTCCGAGCGCCCAGCGGCCCTCAGGTTTTCTCCTTAGACCTAATCCTTCGATCTCCAAAAAGAATTTCCTCTTCATTCGCTTCCTGCCTCTTTTCTTTATCCCTCTCTTCCGGGCATGGCATCGCCTTTGCTAAACCAATCTCTTGTCATGAAGGTCTTAATCGTCGAACAAGAAAAAACCTTTCTGCATTCCCTTCTAAATTTTCTCGAGCAGCAGAAAAATTTTGAAGTGTCTTGGGCCCATTCAGGAAAAGAGGGGCTATCCCTCTGGCAGGCCAA
>DASPRR010000229.1:0-5568 GCA_035624375.1 Thermodesulfobacteriota bacterium
TCCTTCCAGTGGATGGAGGATACCTGACCATATAGAAAAATTCGAAATCCGAAACAAAACCGGGGGTCCAAAATTCAAATAACCGAAACGAACGAATCCATACGATGGCGCACCAGAAAAGATCAAGTTTTGGTCATCGGAATTTGAAGTTTGTTTCGAATTTCGACATTCGGATTTCGGATTTGTTTTTTAGGGGGGGGGTGGTGGGCGATGCGGGGATCGAACCCACGGCCTTTGGTTCCGGAGACCAACGCTCTATCCATCTGAGCTAATCGCCCCGTTATGATTTTTAGGTTATCATTGAAACCCATGACAGGTCAACGGTTTTCCTGGGCTTTTCCATCTTCCCTTTTTCGATTCTCTTTCCTGTCTAAGAGCGAGCTTGAGGCCGGGAAGTCTCGCCTTTGGCGGGACTTCCCGGCAGGGCATCGCCTGAATTTCTTCCCATGTTATGACTACTTGACGAAAAGTGAAGGTGGGCAGGCTTTTCATGGAGGCCTTCTTCCGGCAAACTAAGAAAGAAGGGAGAAATTGTCAGGGAACGAGGGTAGGGTGGAAAAATATTGACAAATCCTTTATAAAACGACAAGATAGATATAATTTAAATTTGGGAAGTGGGAAAAAGATTCATGGCGGAAGAATTGGAAGGGGAAAAAAAGGAACCCGAGGCCACCGATGAGATCGCTTCCTTCGAAGGGGAAGAGGTCGAAGAAGTCTTTCTTCACGCGCGAGATTTAATGAACATCTTCATTAAAACCATCAAGGCTTTCCGCCTGTATCCCCCCGAAAATCCCTCCCTGGTCGGCTTTCGGGACCTTCTCTTCCGTAAATTCCAATTCTTCTTGAAGAAATACCAAGCCTTTTCCTTCAAGGTTGGGGAGTACGACTTTTCATTCAACAACCGGGTTCTCTACGAAAATAAGGAATTGAAGACCAGCCTGGCCTTTTTTCTCTACAAGGATGGATTGCGCGAACTCCGTTTCATAGAAGGCCTGGAGGAATGGGAGATCCAAGGGTTTCTGGAAATCGTCAAACGAGGGGACCAGATTAACAAGATGGAAGACGATCTGGTTACCATGATTTGGGAGCGGGATTTTGTCCATATCAGCTACCAAGCCACGGACGAATTCTTGGATGAAGTCCCGGTGATCATTCCCGAGAACATCGATCAATTTCGGAAGCACTTAACCTTTGAGCCTCTAGGGCACCAGGTCTATGACGACTATCTGGTGGATGAGGCTGGGGAAGAGGTCAATTACTACGAGGCCATGGCCAAGGCCTCCGCTCCCCCTTCGCTGGCCATGAACCGCAATGTCTACTTGCTCACCCCCGAGGAGTTGGAAGGGCTACGAAAGGAAGTGGAATTCGAGACTTCCCCCATCTTCCTTTTCAACATCATCGACATCCTCTTTGAGATTATGGCTCTGGAAAAAAGACCCGAGCCCTACCAGGATTCAGTAAACGTTCTCAGCAAACTGCTGGATGCCCTCCTGACCCTGGGAGAATTCCAGAAGGCTGCGGACCTCCTGAGCCGGATCTATATCATCCTCAAAACCTATGACCTCCAGGGATGGCAGGCCAAGGCCATCCAACAATTGGGGGATAGTGCCGGCGACGAGCAGAGAATCGAGAAGATCGGCAAAGTTTTGGAGAGGCGGGAAGGGGTCCGCCTGGATGAAGTGATGGGCTACCTCAAACTATTACCCCCCAACTCCCTGCAGCCTCTCATGAAGGTTTTAGGGGAGCTCAGCAATCCTAAGGCCCGCAGGACGGTCTGCGATGCGATCTGTCAAATCGGGAAAGATCAAATTGGCCAGATTATTCCTTTCATGGAGGACCGGCGCTGGTACCTGGTGCGCAATGTGGTTTATATTCTAGGCCGAATTGGGAAGGAGGCGGCCATCCCCTCCATCCAGAAGGCGCTTGCCCACAGGGAGATGCGGGTAAGGCGAGAAGGGGTTCATTCTTTAGGCTTTATCGGAGGCCCGAAGGCATTCAACCTCCTGGTGAAAGCGTTGCAGGACTCCGATGTGCGGGTCCGATGCGCCGCCATCCTAAACCTGGGAAAGGTGGGGCGCAAGAACAGCCTCCCCTATCTTGCCGAACTGGTTCAGGGCCCGGAGTTTCACCGGAAGGACCCGGCGGAAAAAAAGGCCCTCTTCGATGCCATCGGGATTGCCGGTTCCAATGAAGCCCTGCCGATGCTCCAGAAGCTCCTCATGAAGAAAGCCTGGTTCCGAAGGAGAAGGGTGGAAGAGGCCCGTGAAGGGGCGGCTGGCGCTCTGGCCCTGATCGGGACCCGAGAGGCGAAATCGATTCTGGAATTGGGGCAGAAATCAAAGAATGCGGCGGTCTGCAGAGTCTGCCAGCAGGCGCTGCGAAGGCAAGCCCCCTCTCCGTAGAGGTTCTGATGCCCAAAGATACTCGGGGAAAGAGCCCTTCGGATGAACGGACGGATGTCAACATCCCCATGGGGCAGGAACATGTCCCGGAGATGATGGGGACCGAGTTCATCCTCCGTTTCTACCGGCTACTGAAGGGGGCCACCCTGTATGACCGGAACAATGCCATCATCGATAAGCTCACCCAAGAAGCGCTGCAGACGATCAACCCCTTTATCCAGTCTCAGGAACACCTCTATCTGAAGATCGTCCGGGACAATTTTTTCTTCAACAACATCCGCATCCCGGTGAAAGCCGACCGGTACTCCATCTTTAAAATTTTTTCCCTAGAGATGGCCCGGCGGATGATCGGAGAGGTGGAGTTCATTGAAGAGCTGACTCCCTCCACCCTTAAAGATTTCGTCTTTCTCCTGTCCCGTCTGGATGAAGGCAATGAAAGCAACTACCTCTACGTGAATCGTCAGCTGGAGTCCCGGGGGGTCCACGGGGTCAGCGTGGGAAAATTGGAGTATATGCGGGATGAGGATTTCCTCATCGACTCGGAGAAGCAGAAGCATTACTCGAAGCAAATTTACTTCAAAACCGTGAACCTGGTCAGGGAAGTTTCGGAGGGAATCCGGACGCAGAAACTCATCAACATCCGCAAGGCCAAGCATCTGATGCAGAGCGCGGTCAATTCCATCATGCAGGATGAGTCGGCCCTCCTGGGACTGACCAACATCAAGAACTACGACGACTACACCTTTAACCATTGCGTCAACGTGGCCATTTACGCCATTGCTTTGGGCCAGCGGATCGGCATTCCCAAAAAGCAGTTGTCCCATCTGGGGATGGCCGGCCTCTTTCATGACCTCGGCAAGGTCAGCATCCCCAAAGAAATTCTCAACAAGACGGACAAATTATCCCCCCAGGAGTGGGCGATGATTCGATCCCATCCCGTCGTGGGGGCGGAGATGGTGATCCGTCTCAAGGAGTGGGGGGAGCTCTCGGCGCGGCTGATCGATGCTTCCTTCGAGCATCACTTGAAATACGACCTGACCGGTTATCCCAAACTGGCGCGGAAGAGGAGTATCACCCTCTTCGGCAAGATCATCGCCATCGCTGATTTCTACGATGCTCTGGTGAGACCCCGAATCTACCGTCAATACCCCTATGTCTCCGAAAAGATTTTGGGCTTGATGCTGGAGCGGGCGGGGAAGGATTTTGACCCGGCGCTGGTGAAAATTTTTATCAACATGATCGGGATCTTTCCTCTGGGGACGCTGGTCCTGCTCAATACCAACGAGATCGGAATCGTGTTCCAGACCCAGGAGGACCCTGAGATGATCGACCGGCCCAAAGTCTGCCTGCTTCAATACAGCGATGGAGAGTACCACAAGGGGAAGGCCGTCGATTTACGCGAGATGGAAGAAGGGACACGGTCCTTCAAGAGGTCCATTATGAGAACCCTTGACCCGAATGAGTACAACATCCACGTAGCCGAGTTTCTCCTCTAGGCTCCTTTCCCCCGCTGGCTTTTTTTAGATCGGATCTTCTCCGGGTTCCCGATTATTTTACTACCAACCCCCCCCGGCCCCATCGTTTGATCTCCGTGAGGCTGACCTCAAAGTCAAGGGGGTAGGTGTAAAAAGGAAGCTCAACCTCCTGGGTCCAGGAGACGATGAGGGTGAGGGAATCGGAAGTCTGAGTGATCCGAACATTCCTGGGGGTGAGTTGAACCTCTTCACTCCTGACTTCGGAGATAACCCTTTGCACAATCTCCGCCTCAGGTTTAGGTCCGCCGGCCACGGTCCAGGTAAGAGCTTGCCGAACCTGTTCCCTCACCTGGTAGTAAGTCCAGAAAGCCTCCCCGAATTTAAATCCCAAAAAACCTACGATGACGATAAGGATCAGTAAAACCAGGCAGCCCGGAGTCGTGATCCCTACGTCATTCCGGGTCCGGGATCGGCTTTTCTGGTGGAGAAAAAATCCGGTCATATCTTTTTCATTCCTTTGTTTTCTGATTTTTCCATAGGGAATTCTCGGAAAGACCAGTATTTTTTGAGTTCTCTCTCCTTCTGGGCATAGAGGCTCTGGAACCTTTCGGGAACCAGGAAAGAAAGACCCCGGGCGATGGATAACGCCGCCGGAGAGATTTTCGATTCCAGGAGGAGCTTGCTTTTGGGCGGAAGGAAGGCGGTAAGCACCAGAAGAATGATGGCGATGAGAAGGATGGCCTTCAAGACGCCGAAGGCCGCGCCCCCCATTCGGTCGGCCCAACCGAGGCCCCCTTTATGAATCGCCTTGGAGAGGAGGCTTCCCAGAAAACTGACTCCCAGGGCGACGAGCAGGAAAAGGACGGCAAAGCTTACGATCTGCGCAACGGTCTCCTGTTGCACCCACCCCTTCACCCATGCGGCAACCCGCGAGTACCCATAGCTGGCTCCGAGGAATCCCAGAATGATGGCCAGGAAAGAAAAAACCTCTCGGATCAGTCCCCGAATGAGACTGTAAAGTCCTGAGGCTCCGATGAGAACCAGAAAGATAATGTCCAAGGTATTCATGGATGGCCTTCTTCGATTTTTATATAGCAGGGACGAAATTTATTCAAGCCCAAAAAAGACGGGCAATCCGTTCTCTCTTAATTCCCTCATAAGGTTTCCTATGATAGGGAGGCAGGGTCTTTCGGGTGGACCCTCGTTTTCTCCGACCCCTTTTTTCCCCAGGCTCTCCCGTCTCCAGGGCAAGAAAAAATAGGAATTTCAGTTGCCTCGAAAGGGGGCTTTTGTTATTTTTAAAGAGGAAGATGGGTGCGGTTCTCCTTGAATTTTTACTCGTCCGGAGGGGTTTCTTTTCCGCGGAAAGGAGTGCGGTTTGAATCGCAAAAGGGACCTAGGCTTCCTTTTTAATCCCCGATCCATCGCTTTGGTAGGCGTCCCCCGCGGCTTTGAGCCGGGAAGGGTTTTTCTCCAGGGACTTCTCGACCAGGGCTATTCGGGGAAGGTCTTTCCCATTAACCCCAAGGCGGATTCCATCGATGGATGCCGAGCTTACCCCTCCCTTAAGGAAGTTCCGGGAGAGATCGACTTGGCCATCCTCCTTTTGCCGGCAGCCCTGGTTTTGCCGGCACTGGAGGAGTGCGGCGAAAAAGGAGTGAAAATCGCAGTCATCTACTCCTCCGGATTCG
>DASPRR010000232.1:0-3747 GCA_035624375.1 Thermodesulfobacteriota bacterium
GGAATCCGGACGGGTGAAGGAGATCTTTGCCGCCGGGACGGCCGCGGTCATTTCCCCTGTGGGAAAGGTGGCCTACAAAGGGAAAAATTACGTGATCAACCAGGGAAAGGTAGGTCCTCTGGCGCGGAAGCTCTACGATACTATCATGGGCATCCAATATGGAAAGATAAAAGACCCCTATGGATGGATGATGAGGGTGACCTGATTCCACCAGAGGCGAGGCGGACAATGATTCCCCCGAAAAAGCCAACATTCTTCTCGGTGTTGGCTTTTTAATTTCAAAGGTTACATATCGAAACCTGAAAGAAGACTTTAAGTCAATTTGAACCCGGAGAAACAAAATGCCCCTAAAGGTCAAAAAAATCGCCGTGATCGGAACCGGCACCCTGGGAACCCAGATTGCCGTCCACTCCACCTACCATGGGTATGATGTATCCGCCCATGATGCGGATCCCAAATCATTGGAAAAGGTCCTGCAGATGATTCAAGTGCGGATCGCCAATTCCAACCGAAAGCCGACCATCCCCCTGAAGGAGATTCAGAGGCAGGCAAAGAAAATCAAAATGCTGGCAACCATTGAAGGGGCGGTGTGGGAAGCCGACCTGGTAATTGAGGCGATTCCTGAGGATTTGATGCTGAAGAGGCGGATTTTTAAACAAATTGATTTTTATTCTCCCAAGAAGGCGATCTTGGCCACCAACAGCTCCTCCATTCCCATATCCAGAATTGAGAATGCGACGCGCCGGCCAGAGAGGTGTCTGAATCTTCATTTTTATTCCCTTGACCTGGGGAGGAATATCGCCGACGTCATGGGAGGAACGAAAACGACCCGGCAGGTGTTAGAAACCGGGAAGGAATGGGTTCGATCCCTCGGCTGCGTTCCTTTAACCGTCAACAGAGAACTCCTGGGGTTCTGCTTCAACCGAGTCTGGAGGGCGGTCAAACGGGAGACTCTTCACATGTGGGCCGGAGGGTACGTGGACTTCAGGGATATCGACCGTGGGTGGATGATCTGGACGGGCATGTCCCAGGGCCCCTTCGGAATCATGGACGCAGTAGGACTCGATGTGGTATACGGCATAGAAATGGTTTATTATAACGAGTCGAAAGACCGCAGAGACTTTCCGCCAGCTGCCTTGAAAAAGATGATTGAGCGGAATCAACTGGGGGTGAAGACCGGGAAGGGCTTCTACACCTACCCAAACCCGGAATTCAAAAGCCCCAATTTTTTAAAGCCCTAATTTCACCACAGAGACAGAGGGCGGCAGAGCCGCGATCCAAAGGAATCGCCTCCCCTCCTCCTCTTCGAGGGGGGGGATGTTTTATGCCGAATGGGAAATTCAGAAATTGAACATACAGAGAAAAACTCTTTGTTTGGTGAAAAATTTTTTTTAAAAGGAGGAGAATATGGCAACCGTATTGTTTATGGTCAAAGCAACGATCCCCAAGGATAAGGAAGCGGCCTTCAATCGTTGGTACAACGAAGTCCATGTTCCCATGGTTCTTCAGTTCAACGGAATGGTCAGTGCCCGCCGCTACAAGGCGATTTTGGGGGAAGAAAAGTATCAATACATCGCCATGTACGAGATCAAGGACGAGGCGACCTTCCACAAGCTGATGGAGTCAGATCACATGAAAGCGCTGAGGGCTGACTATGACGCCAAATTCGGCTCGGTGAGCGAACGCGCCCGGTTGGCCTACGTCCAGGTCTTCCCGTAAGGCTTTTTTCTATAAAGGTCCTGCAAAACTCTCGAAAACGGGGAGGTTGTCATTCCGGGCAAGCGAAGCGCGACCCGGAATCCAGGAATTTCAAAAAATTCTAGATTCCGGCTTTCGCCAGGAATGACGGAGTAAGTAACTTTTGTAGAAGCCGCCTTTGCTTTACTATTCCTTTGCTTCTCCCCAAATGACGGCGGTGATAGCCATTCTCCTGCAAGGAGGAACCCATGCCTGATTACGACGTGGTGGTCATCGGCGCAGGAAACGCGGGGCTGACCTCGGCCCTCACCCTGGCCAAAAACGGAGCCAAGGTTCTGCTTCTGGAAAGACACAACATCCCGGGGGGATGCGCCACGAGCTTCATCCGGGGGAGGTTTGAATTCGAGGTTTCCCTGCACCAGCTGAGCGGAATCGGCAATGAGAAGAAGCCGGGGCCCCTGCGCCTGCTCCTGGGCGAGCTGGGTATCCTGGATAAAATCGAGCTGGTGGAGATGAAGGACCTATACCGTCTGGTGATCCCGGGGAAGATCGACATTATCTTGAAAGCAGAGCGGGAGGCCGTCTTGGAAGCGCTGAAGAAGCGGTTTCCGAATGAAGGCCCCTCCATCGACCGGTTCTTTGATTTCCTCTATAAATTCGCTTCCGAGATGGTCGGTGTAGCCTTTGCCCGCGACCCCGCCGCCTCCCGGGGAAAATACCCTCTCTTTTTTAAATACGCCCTTAAACCTACCCAGCAGGTCTTGGATGAATACCTGCAGGACCCGCTCCTGAAGTCGATCATAACCACTTACTGGAGCTATCTGGGCCTGCCCCCTTCCCTTCTGCCCTTTGCCGACTTTGCCGTAATGCTCTGGGCTTACATCGAGTTCAAGCCATACCATATCAAGGGGGGCTCCCAGTCTCTTTCCAATGCCCTTCTGGATTCTTTTTTGCAGGCCGGCGGAACCGCTCGGTTCAACTGCGCCGCCCAGAAGATTTCAGCTTCCGGAGGAAAAATCAGGGGGGTGTGGACCGAGGACGGCGAGGAAGTATCCTGCAGTGTTGTGCTTTCCAACGCATCTACCCTCTTGACCTATACAGACTTGCTCGGCGCAGAAAACCTGCCCCCAGAAAGTTTTCAGACCTTTGCGGGAAAGACCGTTGGCCCGTCTGGCTTTACCGTCTTCCTCGGGTTCGACTGTGAGCCCGCGGACCTGGGGATCGCGGAAACCAACAATTTCATCAGCCGGCAGCCGGACCCCGCGGTATCCTTCGCCTGCTGGCGGACTCTGGATGCCCCCGATGCAGTCGCCCTTTCCTGCTATGACGTATCCGATCCCGATTTCTCCCCTCCCGGAGCCTGCCAGGCAGCCCTGGTTACCCTCCAGTACGCAGAGCCTTGGCTTTCCCTTCCTCCCTCCAAGTACTCGGAGGTCAAATACCGCATCGCCCGAGAAATGATCGACCTCGCCAGGCAGGTCTTTCCGAAAATCACTCACCACCTGGAAGAAGTTGAGGTGGGGACTCCCCTGACCCACATGCGTTACCTCGGCCATCCGGGAGGAGCTATCTACGGGTTCGACCAATATGCCAAGGACTCCTATTTTTTCGAAGACCGCCGCTCGCCCGTTCAGGGCCTTTACTTTGCCGGCTCCTGGGTGGCCCCGGGTGGGTACCAGACCACGCTCCAGTCGGGCGTCTCCGCCGCCCGGGCCATTCTGAAATCCATGAGCAAGAAATGAGGTGAGGTATGAGCCGAGATTTCAGACCAGAAATCGAAGGGTATGGAGAGATTCGGCGGGAGATCGAAGTTCTGCGAAGGTACGGGTTCGACTATTCATCCCACAAAGGAAGAGTGGCACAGGTTCTCAATCTCCTCCACCCTAAAAAAATTGGCTTGCAGGTTTCCGAAGTCCGGAAAGAGACCCAAACTGCCAAGTCATTTCGTTTGGTCTCCCCGGATGGCTATCTTCCCCCCTTCCAGGCCGGGCAATACATCAATCTTTTTGTCGATGTGGGTGGAGTCAGGACCAGCAGGCCTTACAGTAT
>DASPRR010000255.1:0-13295 GCA_035624375.1 Thermodesulfobacteriota bacterium
GAATGGTTTCGGTATGGGCGATAGGCAGAAAAATCACCAGGACACAGAGGCAGAAAAGAATTATCGGATCGATAATCTGAATAATCCTATCTCGTTCCATGCATGGCCTTTATTCCGGAAATCATTTCTAAGATCAACCCAAAATATAATAATGTCGCCACTCGAGATTGTTTGTTAATCCGTTGTAAGGGAGAACCAAGGGCAAGATCGGTGACCCAGTATATTTTGATTGGCCCGTCGATCGAGTCGGCCAGGCACCGCTGCAGGGAATTTCAAGGAGAAACCAGTAGTCAATCCAGCTCCTGCTTCAAAATCGCGACAAATTCCCGGACCTCTTTTTTAAACCTTCCAGCGACTTCCTCCAGTCTTCCCGCGAGGAAATCGATTCGCCCTCCTTTCAATTCGTAGCCATAAATATTTCGGAAAAGGTGGCGAAAGGCCAAGAATTCGTCCAGGTCGGCGGCGAGTTCATCCGATATAACCCTCGGCCTTATCCCCTCGACGGGTATGGTCATTCGATAAAGAAGCCCTTTGTGCCATTTCTCGGACTCTTCATATCCGCTATTCATTTCCACCGCGATTTTCTTGAAAATCCTTTCGCAACAGTTGTAAAAATCATGCAGGATGGACCCTTTCGCCCTCTTGGCAATCACGTCAGTCTGCGTTTTCACGACTGCCAGTTCGTCCAATAGTTCCTGAAGGCTCAGCAGTTCCTTTTCGACCTCGGCTAGGGTCCCTCGAAGGGCTTCATTCACGAAAGGATTCCCCCCTCTCTTTCCACTGTTTTCTTGCTTTCTTCATCCAATTCTTCCCAAGGTTTGAGATCGATATCGAAGCGGCTGTTTTTCAACAAGAAGGCGAAGGCTTTGAAAAAGAGGTCTTCCTCAAGACCCCGAACCACGAAATCAATATCGGAATGCCGGGTAAACCCTTTTCCTTTGATCACAGAACCGATTAAATAGAGGGCTTCAAACGGAAATTCCTTATGAAGAAGGGCGGAAAGCCTCTGCGCTTCCTTGAAGGCTTCTTTCCTCAACGCTTCTTTCTCTCCTGCTTTTTTTTTGAACCAGGCTACATATCCCATTTTTCCCCGGTCATTCAGGTTCTTCCTATCGTAGCCTTTCTAATCATATTACAGCAGGCTCACCGGCTCCACGCTGGCCCCGTCGATCTCCACGGCCACGGACCGCTGCAGGAGGTCCACGGAAATGATCAGTTTTTCTCTCCCTTCCTTGATTTTCAGGAGGAAGCCTTCGCACCCCTTCAGGGGTCCTTCCACCACCCGGACTATTTGTCCTTCCTTCAGGTAAGGAAAGGGAGAAACTGCAGATTTTCCATTCAGGATAGTCCGGATGGACTCAATTTGCGTATCGGGCACCGGAACCGGACCCTTTTCGTTTCCCAGGATTCTCACCACCCCGGGAGTTTTCAGGATTTCCAGCCGGTGGAAGGGGTCGAGGATTTCGTGGACGAAAAGGTAACCAGGAAAGAGGGCTTTTTGGATTTTCTTCCGGCGATCCTTGCGGCGGCTCCAGACCTCGAGTTTGGGGAGGAAAGCATTCATCCGTTTGTCCTCCAGCCGCAGGAAAACCACTTCTTCGTGCCGGCTCCGGGTATGAATGCAGTACCAGAGGGACAATTCTTCAATCGAACCGCTTTTTATCTCCTGTGTTTCGTCGCCCTGGCCCAAAAATCACCTCTCCCGATTTCTCTACTTTCCCCACAGTTGGCGGCAAAAAGCCACCTCCCCAACTATCTTTCTTTCACCTGCGATTCATTCTTTTCTCCCGGGCCTCGTCTTTCAGTCTTTTGACGTGCCCTCGCCCTAGACCCTTCACCTCGCACCCTAGCTCGAAAAAGCGGCTGATCTTGGAATCATCCAATATTCCAAAGCAATCGATCACCGCTATAGGCCGGCCGCTCATGCGGAGGATTTCGTCGGGGGTGAGCTTTCTATAGGCCTGATGGCGGACCGCTAGAACGACGGCATCCACGCTTTCCAGTGATTTGGCAAGGTTCTGCTGGATTCGCAATTCAGTCAGCTTCTCCTGGTTTCGGAAGAACCGGGCCCAGGATTTTCCCGGGGCCGGATAAGAGTCCTGCTTTTCGAACTCCCACCAGTGCTGAACATAGGGGTCATGGACCACGATTTCCGCCCCCATCTCGGTCAATTTGCGGACGATGACCTCCGACCCACTGTAGCGTGTGTCCCCCACGTCTTCCCGGTAGGATGCTCCCAGCACGGCGATCCTGGAAGCGGCCACGATCCGCCCCATGTTTCTCAGGGCATCCCTCACGATCTCCGCCACATGAAGGGCTCGGGTGTCGTTGATGTTGATGGCCAAGGGAGTGATGCGGAAGATCTGATCTTCGAACCCCAGCAGGGTGCGGTAGGCCCAGACCCCCAGACCTCCGTCCTTGGGAAGACAATAGCCTCCGATCCCCGGTCCGGGAAAGATAATGTTGGAATGAGTGGGGCGAACCTTGATGGCCTCCAGGACTTTGATCAGGTCAACGCCGTTCCGCTCGGCAAAGAGGCTCCACTCGTGGAGAAACGCCAAAATAGTGGCGCGGTAGGAATTTTCCACCACCTTGCAGGTCTCGCTCTCTATGGGGCGGTCCAGAACGGTCAGGGGATACTTTTTCACGTTGATCACGTCGGACAGAAATTTTCTCGCTCGCTCCCGAGAGGCCGGATTTATCCCGCTGCAGACCCTCCAAAAGTCACGGATGGAGGACACATAATCCCTCCCGGGCATCACCCGTTCAAAGGAGTGAGCGATAAGGGGTTCCGCTTCTTTCAACCCCCGTCTTTCAAACCCGTTCTTGATGAGCGGATAAGCGATGTACTCGGTGGTCCCGGGCGGGACCGTGGTTTCGATGAGCACTAGGCAATCCGGCTGAATTTTCTCCCCGATGATTCGTAAGCTCTCTTCCAGCGCCTTGATGTCGGCATATCCATCCTCTACGTTGCCCAGGCTCTCCTTTTGATAGTCGCACTGCACGTCCACGACCACCACATCCGCCAGGGAAAGGGCGTCGTGGGTAAAAGTGGCCATGAGGGTCTTCTTCTCCAGGACGCAGCGCCGGATCATGGGGGCCACCTCGGGGTCTTCGGCTTCCACGGGGGCCATCCCTTCGTTTAGGTAGGGGATCTTCCAGTAGGACCGGGCGGAGGGCCGCTGCATCCCGATTACAAACTTCGAAGGCCTGCCGTTTGACGGGTTGACGCTATCCGCGACGACGCCGGCCATAACCGCCCCGACGAATCCGACTCCCATAACCAGGACGATCTCCCGGCCCAAGGCTCTTTGTTCTTCCACGACCTTCCGCAATCTTTCAACTTCCCGGTCGTAGTCCTCCTTTTGGGGTAAGGGAAAAACCCGGCCGGCAGGGCATACCGAAACAGGGGGTTCAGAGGCCCCCAAATCTGTTTTTTCAGGCTTTTGAATTTCCATGATTTCTGCTCCTGGAAAGTATATGAAGGAAAATTCCCGTCTTCAACCTAAGGTAAATGTCGCAAGCCCCTCAGTTGAAAAAAGATCAAATTCTTACCCTTTTTAGATTATTTTAATACCACGGATCAAGGTCTAAAGCAAGGAAAATCAACAGGTTGTCTCGTTCTCATGTCCTTCATTTTCAGAAGGCGATTCAGGATTTCCAGGAGACGGAGAGGAAAAATGGAAGGATATGGAAAATAAGAACCATGCCTGCGGGTTTTGGAAAATTGGGGGGGTGCCAGAAGCAAAGGGGGTAGGATTCAGGAGATATATTCCTTTAAGCACTCTTCCCAGCGTCTCATCTTCCAACCGGCGATTATTTCAAACTTCGAGCAGTCCAGCACCGAGTTGGCCGGGCGTTTGGCCGGACGGCCCAGCTCGGCGGAGGAAATCGGCAGGAGGCGTACGCGAGGGTCTCGAGGATTCTTCAAGGCCAATATCTTCCCGGCAAATTCAAACCAAGTGCAGGAGCCGGAGTTGGTTACATGGAGGACCCCTCTCTCCTCCCGCTTAAGCAGCAGTTCAATCGCCCGGCTGAGGTCCCGAGTGTAGGTGGGGGACCCCCGCTGGTCATTTACCACACGAATCTCTTCCTGCTGCGAAGACAAGCGCAAAATCGTATCCACAAAGTTTTTCCCGTGCTGCCCGTAGAGCCAGGCCGTACGAAGGATCAAATAATTTCCCCCCGTCTCTTGAACCCCCCTTTCCCCCAGCAGCTTGGATTCCCCGTACACATTCAAAGGACGGGGCAGAATCTCTTCGGTGTAGGGAACCGGGGAGGTCCCGTCGAAAACATAGTCGGTGCTTAGATGGATGAGTCTGGCCCCGGTAGCCGCACATCCCCGAGCTACCTCGAGGGCACCATGGGCATTAACCAAAAAAGCCCTCTCCCTCTGCGATTCGCAACCGTCCACATCGGTAACGGCTGCAAGATTGATGACCACATCCGGTCGAAGGGAGTCGAGGGCCTCACGGAGCTTCCCGGGTCGGGTAATGTCCAGCTCGTCAAGGTCTGTTCCGATGACCTCGTGCCGAGGAGACAGGATGGGCTGCAGGTCTCTCCCCAGCATTCCCCGCGCCCCGATGATGAGGATTTTCACGGCAGCCCTTCCCCATAATGCTTCTGGTAGAATTCGCGGTAGGCCCCGCTCTTGATCCGCCTCCACCATTCTTCGCGGTCCAGGTACCAGCGGATGGTCTGAGCTAGCCCTTCTTCCAAAGAAATGGAAGGGGACCATCCGAGTTCACCCTTCAGCTTGGAAAATTCAATTCCATACCGCCGGTCATGGCCGGGCCGGTCAGCCACATAGCGCAGCAAAGTCTTCGGTTTTTTTAAGATGCGGAGAATTTCTTCAACGATCTCCAAATTGCTTCTTTCCCCGTTCCCCCCGATATTGTAGACCTCCCCGCCCCTGCCCTTTTCCAGAACCAGAAGAATGGCGCGGCAGTGGTCCTCCACGTGAATCCAATCCCGGATGTTCAAGCCGTCTCCGTATATGGGCAGGGTTTTCCCCTCGAGGGCGTTGGTGATCATCAGCGGGATCAGCTTTTCGGGAAATTGATAAGGGCCGTAGTTATTGGAGCAACGAGTGATCACCGCCGCGAATCCATAGCTCTTGAAATAAGACCGGACGAGTAGGTCGGCGCTCGCTTTGCTGGCCGCGTAGGGACTATTGGGGGCGAGGGGATGATCTTCCCGGAAGGGAGGTTCTCCGGAGGAGAGGGACCCGTAAACCTCATCAGTGGAGATTTGCACGAAGCGGCGCACCTTGTGACGAAGGGCCGCCTGGAGCAGGACCTGAACCCCCAGAACATTGGTACGCAGGAAGAGGTCGGGTTCGTAGAGGCTTCGGTCCACGTGGGATTCGGCCGCAAAGTTGACGATCGCCTCCACCCCTTCGTGAACTAGGCTTTCTACCAGTTTTCCATCGCCGATATCCCCCCGGACAAATCGATAGCCCTCCAAAGAGGACAAATCGGACAGGTTTTCCAGGTTCCCGGCGTAAGTCAGTTTGTCCAGGTTGACGACCTGATATTTTCCGCGTTTCTCCAGACCTAAGAGGAGGCGGATGAAGTTAGAGCCGATAAAACCCGCTCCGCCGGTAACCAGTACCTTCATCTTCTTTCCTTTTTCAAGTTGTAAGTTGGGAGTTGGGAGATGGGAGTTGTAGAAGGACAAACCGTCTCAGGGTTCATCCCGCTTGGTGTTTTTCCTTTTCAAACTCCCAACTCTCAACTCCCACCTCCCAGTATGGGTCACCCATCCTTCCTTGACCAATCATAGGGGATCTCTCCCCCGTGGGGAGGCAGCCGGTATTCATCCGGGCTCTGGGAGTCATAGACTTCGGTGGGGCAGTTAACTACGATGGCTTCCTCCTCGCTGATGCACTTAAACCCGTGGCGGACAAAGGGGGGAATCTGGAGAAGGATGGGGTTGTGCTCCCCCATGAAGAATTCGTTGATTTCCCGGAAGGTGGGCGACTTCTCCCGGCCGTCATACAGGACCACCTTCATCATTCCCTTCACTACCACGAAATGATCGAACTGCTTTTTATGATAATGCCAGGCCTTCACCGTCCCGGGATAGGCGGTGGTCATGTAGACCTGCCCGAAACGGATGAAAATTGGGTCATCGGCCCGGAGCATCTCCATTAAACGTCCCCGCTCATCGGAAATGACTTTCAGCCTCTTTATCTGGACCCCTTCAATCATATCCACACCGTAAGTTGAGAGTTGAGAGTTGGGAGTTGGGAATTGGGAGTTGGGAATTGAAACTCCTTAATTCTTGCTCTTTAATGATTTAATGAGGCCGGTTATGATTTTGTCTACATCTACCATTTTCTCTTCTACCATAGCAATTGATCCCTTTTCAATATAACCCAGCCTTCGGGCGATTTCGATATAGGTATCCACTTCGCTCAGGGATCCCCTGGCGATATAAAGGAATTGAACGAATTCTCTCCGGGTCTGCCTTGCCGCACCTTCGGCCACATTCCCCGGAATAGATATCACTGCCCTTCTTAATTGGCTCGTGAGCCCAAAGACTTCATTTCGGGGGAATTGCCTCGTTAGCTCATAAACCAGCGTTACCAAAGTAACCGACTCTTTCCAGGCGTCAAGCCTCTTGTGTGGCTTCTCCATAATATTCATCTGCTCTGCCGTGTAGCGATACCTCGGCCTTTACAACTCTCAACTCTCAACTCCCAACTCTCAACTCCCGCATTATAGTTTATTCGCCCCTGTTTCGGCCACCAGTCTGCTCGCTCGGAGCAGGGATTCGAAGGTGCCGGCGTCGGTCCACCATCCCTCCAGAACGTCGTAGGTCAGGGTTCCGCGGCGCAGGTATTCGTTGTTCACGTCGGTAATTTCCATCTCCCCGCGGTCCGAGGGTTTCAGGGTTTTGATGATCCGAAAAACCTCGGGGTCGTACATATAAATCCCGATCACCGCGTAATTGGAGGGAGGATCTTGGGGTTTTTCTTCGATACGGAGGATCCGGCCGTCCCGAACCTCCGGGACACCGAAGCGATGGGCATCGGGCACTTCTTTGAGGAGAATCTTGGCCCCCCGCTCCTGTTTCTCGAAAGCCCGAACGGCATGGACGATATTCTTCTCGATGATATTGTCCCCCAGGATTACGCAGATCTTTTCCCCCTCGGAGAAGTACTCTGCCAGGTCCAAGGCCGCGGCAATCCCCCCCTCCCCTTCCTGGTAGGTGTAATTCACATGCTGGAGCCCGAATTCTTTGCCATTCCCGAGAAGCTTTAGAAAGTCTCCGGCATGATTACCCCCGGTGACAATCAGGATATCCCGGATCCCGGAATTGACCAGAGCCTGCAATGGGTAATAGATCATGGGCTTGTCGAAGACGGGCAAGAGGTGTTTGTTAGTGATTTTCGTCAAAGGGTAGAGCCGGGTTCCCAATCCACCGGCCAGAATCACTCCCTTCATGAAATCCTCCTCGGGAATGGTGCGCATGAGTTCATCTCAATTCTCCTTCTCCAATTTCCCCTGAAAATAGGGGATCGTCTTGCCAATACCCTCTTTCAATTCCACCTTTGGATTCCATCCGAGAACCGCCTGGGCTCTGGAAATGTCCGGCTTACGCACGCGGGGATCGTCGGTCGGTAGGGATTGATAGATGATCCGGGATTTGCTTCCCGTTAGCTGCAAAATCACCTGAGCGAAATCCTGGATGGAATACTCTTGGGGATTCCCCAGGTTGACCGGTTCAATTTCCTGGGAAAAGAGAAGGCGGATCATTCCTTCCACCTGGTCCTCGATGTAGCAAAAACTGCGGGTTTGGAATCCATCCCCGTAAATCGTCATGTCCTGCCCCCGGAGTGCCTGACAGATGAAATTGGGGACCACCCGTCCGTCATTCAACCGCATGCGGGGGCCGTAGGTGTTGAAGATCCGGGCGATGCGAGTGTCGACCCCGTGGTACCGGTGGTAGGCCATGGTCATGGCCTCGGCAAAACGCTTGGCTTCATCGTATACCCCGCGGGGTCCGATGGGGTTCACGTTCCCCCAGTAGTCCTCCTTCTGCGGGTGGATCAAAGGGTCCCCATACACCTCGGAAGTGGAGGCGAGAAGGAATATCGCTTTCTTTTCCTTGGCCAGGCCCAGGGCCTTGTGGGTCCCCAAGGACCCGACCTTTAAAGTCTGGATGGGGTATTGGAGGTAATCCACCGGGCTGGCCGGGGAGGCAAAGTGCAGGATGGCGTCAATTTTCCCTTCCACAAAGATGTAATTGGTCACGTCGTGTTTGATGAAAGAGAACTTCGACTGACCGGCCAGGTGGGCGATATTGTCGGTGCTTCCGGTAATGAGGTTATCCAGGCAAATTACCTCGTGCCCCTCCTGCAGGAAACGGTCGCAAAGGTGGCTTCCGATGAACCCCGCTCCCCCGGTAACCAGGACCCTCATTGCCGCCTTCCCATCCCTTCATAGCGGAACCCCAGCGATCGCAGCTGCATGGAGTCCAGGAAATTTCGCCCGTCGAAGATGTAGGGATGAATCATGACTTGACGGATCTTTCCCCAGTCCAGCTGGCGAAACTCGGTCCACTCCGTGGCCAAAATCAGGGCTTCGGTTCCCTCTGCCGCTTCGAAGGCGCTCTGGGCGTAAAAAATATCCGGGAACTCCTCGCGGGTCTTCTCCGCCGCCTTCGGGTCGTAAGCCCGGACCTTCACCCCTTCTCTCAGTAGCCGGCGGATCAATTCCAGGGCTGGGGCAAACCGGGTGTCGTCGGTCTGGGGTTTGAAGGCCAGACCCAGGACTCCGATGGTCTTCCCCTGCAGGACCCAGAGCTCCCTCCTCAGCTTTTCCAGGGCTACTTCGATGCGGCCCTTGTTAATCTTCTCCACTTCCCGTAGGAGCGAGAAGTCATACCCATTCTTTTCGGCGATGCGGACAAAGGCCTGAAGGTCTTTGGGAAAACAAAAACCCCCGAAGCCCAGGCCGGCCCGCAAGAAATCCTTCCCGATGCGCGCGTCCAGCCCCATTCCCTGAGCCACTTTATCCACATCCGCACCGACCTTCTCGCAGAGGTCGGCGATGGCGTTGATAAAGGAGATCTTGGCAGCCAGGAAGGAGTTTGAGGCATGTTTGATGAGTTCGGCGCTCTTCACGTCCGTGACCAGAAAGGCAGGCAGGGAGGATGGAGGACAGGGAGAATGGACTGGACAGGAAAAATTTCTCTCCAGAATCGGCTGGTAGAGTTCGCGCAGGGTCTTTCCCGCCCGCTCCTTGTCCACGCCCACAACAATCCGGTCGGGATGGAAAAAATCATTCACTGCCGAACCTTCCCGGAGAAACTCGGGATTGGAGGCCACGTCAAAGAGGTCCTTTTTCCCCCGGCAGTACATCTGCAGGGTCCGGAGTATGTACTCTCCGGTTTGCACAGGCACGGTGCTTTTCTCAATGACCAGTTTGTAGGACTTGGAGCGGGAGGCGATTTCCCGGACCACCTTTTCCACGGCGGAAAGATCGGCCTCCCCATTCTCCAGGGGAGGAGTTCCCACGCAGATGAAGATCCCTTCTGCGTCCTGGAAGGCCATGCCGAAGTCGGTGGTAAAAGAGAGCCTTCCCTTTTCCCGGTTGTCCCGGATTAAGTCCTCCAGATGAGGTTCAAAGATCGGCATCTTCCCTGCATCCAGGGTTTGAATCTTGCTTTCATCATTATCCAGGCAGGTGACCCGGTGACCGATCTCCGCTAAACAGGTTCCGGTTACGAGTCCCACATACCCGGTCCCGGTTACGCATAGGTTCATGGATTCCATTCCGATCTTTTGGCTATGCCCAAACTGGCCCCTGATAAAAGCCAGAATTGCTATGCAGAATCATCGACGAACAAATCATTTCTCCCCTCCTCTGACAATGCTTCAGCATTTTATACAATAGAATACCGAAAAATAAAAGGCCCCCAATCCGGGTTGGATGACGTTGACGAGAAAGGGGTTGTGTTCATGCCAGAGGAGCACCCCTGGGTAAGAGGAGAATCTTCCCTCCGTCCGCTCAGATTCCTCTTTTTTGGAACCAATGCCACGCGACCGCCAAGCCTTCGGCAAAGGGGACTCTGGGTTCGAACCCGAGGTCCCTCTGGGCCAACCGAGTGGAGGAAAGGGAATGGCGGATTTCTCCGCTCCGGGCCGCTTCGTACTGGGCTGGAATTTTTTTCCCGGAAATCGCCTGCAACCGGGAGAGTAAGTGATTCACCGAGATCCCTTGGCCGCAGGCAATGTTGAAAACCTTCCCCGACACTCCCTCGGCTTCCATGGCCAGGAGGTTTGCCTGAACCACATTCTCCACAAAGGTGAAATCCCGGCTCTGGTTTCCGTCTCCATAGATCACTGGCTGGGCCCCGTGGAGGAGTGCGTCCATGAAGCGGGGAATGACCGCCGCGTAGATGGAATTGGGGTCCTGCCGGGGCCCGAACACGTTGAAGTAGCGTAGCGAAACCGTTTCCAACCCATAGATGCAAGCGAAGATCCGACAGTAGAGTTCACCCATGAGCTTGGTGGCTGCATAGGGAGATTCTGGATGAAGGGGATCGGCTTCCTCCTTGGGGACGGCCTCCTCCGGGTTCGAGAGAAGGTTGCCGAACACGGAGGAGGAGGAGGCATAGAGAAAGCGCTTCACCCCGGCTTCCTTTGCCGCCCAAAGCATGTTCATAGTTCCTGTAGCGTTGACCCGGTGGGTGGTGAGTGGGTCTTCCACCGATCTTTGCACCGAACCGAGGGCGGCCTCATGGAAAACGCAGGAGACGCCCTCGCATGCCTTCCGGCAGGTCTCCTCATCGGAGATGTCCCCCCTGAGAAATTCCGCTTTTTCCCCCAGGGAGATGAGAGGGGTTCTTCCCGGCCCGGCATCCAAGGGCGGGACGCGGAACCCGGTGGCTTCCTCCAGGTTCTCCATCTTCCCCGTGCTAAGATCGTCCAGGATCCTGACCTTCTGGCCCCGGTGTAACAAGGCTTCCACCAGATGAGACCCGATGAAACCGGCTCCTCCTGTGACCAATATCATAGAACCTCCTTCCTTCCTTCGCTCAAGATTCCGATCATGGTTTTATAAACTTCATCCACGGATATCAATTCCGACTCTTTGCCCCGGCGAAGGGCAATATTTCCATCTCCCCAGGGAGCCCAGAGCCGAGGGTCGGTTTTCCCGAAGAGGCCCACAGTGGGAGTTCCCACCGCAGTCGAAAAGTGCATGGCTCCTCCATCGGGGCTGACGAAGAGGCGACAGCGCTGTTGGATGGCCCCGAGGCTCTTGAAATTCGGAGTAGGGTATAGGAATACCCCGGCCCCAACCCTTCGCTGGACCTCCTTGGCCCTTCCCTCGTCGCCCGGGCCCCAGGTTAGGATCACGGTTTTCCCTTTTTCCTGAATGATACGAAGAGCGAGTTCGGAAAATTTTTCCGGGCCCCAGCCGTTGGCCGGAAGCCGACTGCTCAGATGGAAGCCGATGAGCCGTTCAGGATCGATCTCGTTCCCCTTTAAAAAGGCATCCACCCGATCTTTCTCTTCTTGTGGGATGAACACCTTGAGGGATTTCTCAGATGGCTGGACTCCAATTCTTTGGACGAGAAAGAGGGCCTTTTCCACCTCATGTTGCTCTGGCGGCTTGGGTACTCTTAGGTTATAGAAAAAAGAAAATTTGTGGTTCTTCCCCACCCCCGGATCATATCCCAGCCGGAACGGGGCTCCCGTAAAGTAAACTATCCAGGCCTCCGACCAGGAAAAGGAAGACCGCATTCCGATGACCAGATCGAACCCCTTCCGGCGCAGGTCCCACTCCACCTGCAATTGCTTGAAGAGGGAGACCATATGGTTTCGGTCCGGCCGGTGTTTCGCTTTTTCATAGACTAAGACCTCGTCCAAGTCAGGGTTTCCGGTTACGGCGTCGCGGCTGTAGGCCACCACCAGAGCAGCCAAGTAGGCCCGCGGAAAGGCCCTTCGGAGGGCACGGATGGCCGGGGTGGAACAGAGGACGTCTCCTACATTGTCGTTGCGAACCACCAGGATGCGCTGGACTTGCCCAGGGTCAAAAGTTCCCTTATCCAGATTCCATTTCCGGTGGATCAGCAAATGAAAAAGCTTTTCTACCCAGAAGCTCAAGATTCCTCCCTGGGCAGGGACTGGATAAAATGCGAGATCTTCTGTGCTCTCTTCGCCCAGGTGAATTCCTGGACGTCCTCATAGGCTTTTTGCCCAAGGCCTTCAGCCAGGGAGCGATCCTCAAGCAATCTCCGGATGCCTTCCCCCAAGGCCCGCGGGTCATTGGGCTGGACCAGGAGGGCGTTGACCCCGGAGGACAAGACCTCGCGGGTCGAAGGCAGGTCAGAGGCCACGATGGGAATCCGGGCGGCCATGTATTCGAAGAGCTTCAGGGGAGAGGTGAAGGAAGCGGAGATGAGGTCCTGGGTCAGGGGCAAAACCGCCACAGATGAATCTGCCAGGTGGCGTTTGACCTCCCGCGGAGGCAGTTGACCGAGGAAAAAAACCCGGTCTTGCACGCCCAGCCGGGCGGCCTTCTCCCTCAGGGCTTGAATTCGCTCCTCACTTCCCCCGATCAGATGGAGTTCCCCGATGGGCAAATATTGCATGGCCTCCACTAGCGTCCCAGTTCCCTTCCAGGGATAGAGTTGGCCCACATAAATGATCTTTTGATTTCGCGGTTTCCGGGCGATTCCGCCAAAAAAATCCAGATTGACTCCATCGGGTACCACAGCCATGGGAATCTGAAGGGAGAAGACTTCCTTCATTTGTCGCGCCAGACCCCGGGTAATGGAAATGATCCCATCCAGGCGGGGGTAAATCTTGAACTCCTCTCTTTTGATCTTTTCCATCTTGCCATGGTGATCCGTGGTAAGAAAGAAGATTTCATGAGCCTCAAAAAGCATGGGAAGGTGCAGATACCTCTTGAACCTAAGGAAGAACGAGACTGTGTTCAGGTGCCGAATAAAGATGGCATCATAAGCCCTTTGCCGCAAGAGTTCCCGAACCTTCACCAGGCAGGCCCAGAGGAAAACTCCGTCCCAGGATATCCTCAGAAACCGGTCTTCTTCTCTCCGCAACATGGGAAGGAGATGGATACGCAGGTTTTCGTGGGGCCAAAGCCCGTAGTGGGACAGCCCTTCCGATAGGACGTCTACCCGATTCCTCCCGATGATCAGATCGACCTCGCAATTCCGGCGCGCCAGGGCATGGACCGTCTGGAAGACCTGGTGGAAACGGGCCCGCCGAAAATCGACCCCTTCGTGGATCGGGTAGATAATCCGCAGGGGATTCC
>DASPRR010000273.1:0-13753 GCA_035624375.1 Thermodesulfobacteriota bacterium
CACGCCGTGGAGGCTCTCAAAAGAAAATATGATTTCCCCGAAGAAGTGCGCCTCCTGGACGGAGGAACCCTGGGGCTCGACCTCCTCCACCTGATCGAAGGAATGGATAGAGTTCTGTTCATAGATGCGGTAGACTTAAAAAAGAGTCCGGGTACCGTCGCGGTCATCGAGGGGGAGGCCATTCCTTCTCTCCTAGAACCCAAGCTCTCGTTGCATCACGTCGGCCTCGCGGACCTTCTCTTTGCGTCCAGTTTTCTGGGAACTCGGCCGGCGGAAATCGCCCTCGTGGGTATCCAGCCCGAGACCCTGGAAATCGGGCTGAAATTATCCAAGACGGTCATGGGCCGATTTGAACAATTGTTGCAGGCTATTGTTAAAAAACTCCGGGGATGGGGTTTGGAAATCAAGGAAAAGAGAATTCAGGAGCCCGATTATGTGCCTGGCGATTCCATCTGAGATTATAGAGATCAAGGACAAGATGGCCACTATAGACCTTGCGGGAGTCCGCCGGGAGGTGAGTCTGCTCCTTCTCCCAGAAGAGGTCTCCGTAGGAGAATTCGTCTTGGTCCATGCCGGCTTCGCCATCCATAAGATTGACAAGGAAGCGGCCGAAGAAACCCTGAAATTGATAGAGGAAATTGCCGAAAAAGCATAGCGCAGAGCGCATAGAGCAGAGCGTTCAGTATTTCACGCCATGCCCTATGCGCTGTGCGTCTTCTCGTGAAGCGATACGTTTATGCACGAAGTTTCCCTGGCCCTTAGCCTTCTGGAGATCATCGAGAAGAAGTGCCGGGAGGAAGGGTGTCAAAGGGTCGAAGCGGTACGGGTCCGAGTGGGAAAGGCCTCGAGCGTTCAGCCCGAGGCTTTTTCTTTTGCCTTCGAGGTCGTTAAAAAGGATACAATAGCCGAGAATGCGCGATTTATCATCGATCTAATCCCTCTCGGTGGAACCTGCTCTGCCTGCGGGAACCGTTTCGAGACGGAAGAAGCCTATATCCTGGAATGCCCTTCCTGCGGCTCCCCTTCCCTTCAGATCACCCAGGGGTACGAACTGGAAATGGTGGAGATGGAGGTAAACGAACTCATCCGTCCTGGCTCATGAATTCCCCGCCCCATTTGCGGGGACAGGGAAAGGCTGGAGCGACTGTCCGCCGCCCCTCGACCGGCCATTGCGCGAGGGAATTGGGAGTAAGCCGGTGTATGCCGTGGGCGGAAAGTTATTTGAGGATGCCCGCCTCCCGTGTGGATTGATCTTTTTTCACCCTCGCTCACTACTTATTTCCAGCTTCTACTTATCTATCCGGCGCGATCGGAACAAAGCTTTCTCTGGAGAATTTTCTCGCCCGCCTGCCCGCCCGCCTGCAAAAAAACTTGGTGTTTCACAGCCATAGGCATGGAACGCCATAAAATATTTTCCATAAAATATTTTCTTGACAGTATCTATCACATTGTGGTACTCGATCTTTTTTGGCCGAATTTATTTCCCGGTGATTGACCGGTCGGGAGATTGAGAGAGGAATTCTCTCCTGCCAGACTGCTGGAGGGGATAAATCATGGCGCATGGACTCCTACAGTATCTATTCCCAAGAAATACTGTCTTCACCCCATTCTTTTTGCAATCTCTTGCAGCAGAATAATAATTAGGGGCTATTTACGGATGTCACTTTTGGGTTTTATCCTCAATGCTACGGTTCAAGAGAGACAAGATTCAATGGCGAAAGGGGAAATAATAATGTTTTTGCTTCCCAACGCGGGACCAGAAAGCTAAATATCATGACGAGGAGAAAATTTTTAAACCTTTTGCTGACCCTGCTCGGATTGACTACTGTCGGTTCCATTGTTTACCCCTTGGGAAGATTCCTTGCGCCCCCTGGAGAAAAGGACAAATCGAAGCAGATCAGCCTCAAGAGGTCTGAAATCCCCGCGGGGGAAGCAAAGGATATTCCCTTTGCGGGTATGCCGGCGATGGTTATCAACCTGCCGGGCAGGGGATTCGTCGCCTTCTCCCGCGTCTGTTCCCACCTGGGCTGTCTGGTGGATTATGATAAAGTTCGAAACCGAATCTTTTGCCCTTGTCATGCTGCCGTATTCGATCTCGAAGGAAACGTCGTAACGGGCCCCCCGCCGAGGCCCTTGCAGAAGCTCCCCCTCAGAGTGGAAGGGGAATCCATTGTGATTGGATAACGAGATGTGGGCGAAAATTAAGAATTGGCTGGAAATTCGGATTGGGCTTACGGAACTCATCCAAACACAGCTTACCGAGTACCGGGTGCCAAAGAATATAAATCTTTTTTACACCCTCGGGTTTGTCGCCCTGGTTTTCTTTGTGCTTCAGGTAGTCACCGGCTTCTTCCTCCTCTTTTATTACATTCCCCATTCGGAGACGGCCTTCCGGAGCGTTCAGGAAATCATGAGTACGGTCCCCTATGGCTGGCTGGTCAGGCAGATGCATGTAGTGGGAAGCACCCTCATGTTCGTTTGTGTTTTTCTGCATTTTATAGCGGTTTTCTTCATGGGCGGCTATAAAAAGCCCAGAGAACTTACCTGGGTTGTGGGAACTTTCATGTTCTTTGTCACGATCGTCTTTTGCCTCAGCGGTTATCTCCTTCCGTGGAGCCAGATGAGCTACTGGGCCACAACCATTGCCACGACCATGCCCACGGCGTTTCCCTACATCGGCGATATGGTGGGCAATTTGATGAAAGGGAGTCCACAGGTCTCCGGCCTGACCCTCAACAGGTTCTTCGCTCTCCACGTGACGCTTCTACCCCTTATTCTGGTAATCCTGATCGGCCTCCATCTTTTCCTGGTAAGACGCATCGGCATCTCCTCTCCGCCCTTTGGGAAAGCGGAGGAAGCAGAAAGGCCATGGAGGGAATATCATCATGTAAGTCACCCGGATGGGCATCCCTTCTACCCGGATTTCGTATTAAAGGAAGTGGTCATGCTGATGATTTTCTTTGCCTTGATGTTCTTTATTATCAGCTTCCTGCCGACCCTTCTCTTACCTGAGGAGTCCAATATCGCTGCCGATCCCTTCAAGACCCCCGCCCATATAAAACCGGAGTGGTATTTCCTGGCCCCTTACCAGATGCTTAAAATCATCCCCAACAAATTCCTGGGAATCAGCCTGCAAATCATCCTTTCGCTCCTATTTATCTTGTGGCCTTTCCTGGATACCAAAGAAGAAGTGAACATCCTGAAAAGGCGTCGTTTGCTTGCGTTTTTCGTCTTGGGTGTATTTTTATGGGTCGTGTTTACGATATGGGGAAAGGTTTCATGAGATACATACTCCCATTATTCATTCTCCTGATTCTTCCCTCCGCCGCCCAGGCGGACTGGAAGGAGCAATTTGAAAAGGAATTTTTAACCCGGCCCTGGGCCGGGGTCCAGGTCCAAAGGAATGTCTGCATAGAATGCCATTCCTCCGAAATGATGAAACCCGAAGACCGGGACATTCCCCGGAAATGGGAAACCAGCTGGCATTCCCAGAACGGAATTTCTTGCCATAACTGCCACGGGGGTGACCCCAACGATGCTGAAAATGCCATGTCCCCGCAAAGAGGTTATGTGGGAACCCCCAAACCTGCCCAGATTCCTGAATTCTGCGGGAAATGCCACGCCGGAATTCTAAAAAATTTCCTGGAGAGCGGCCATGGAAAAGCCCTGAAAACCTCGGGAAAAGGACCTAATTGCGTCACCTGCCACGGGTCCCACACCGTCCAGAAGGCGAGCATCCAGATTATCAATGAGCCCCTGTGCACCAAATGCCATTCTTACGGACGGGTCAAAGAGATGAGACAGGCCCTTTTGTTGACGGAAAACAGGATGAACGAAATCGAGAAAAGCCTAAAAGAGTTAAAAACCGAAGGGGTATTCACCGAGGAAGAGGATAAGAGTCTCTTCAGCACCCAGGCGGAATTCCGCATTCTCTTCCATACCGAAGATGTATCTCTGGTTAAAAAGAGAACGGATGAATTCGCCCATAAATTGAGCTCGATTCAGGCTAAGATCCAAAAGACCTTTGAAGAAATCAAGTTCAGGAAGAATTTCTCGGCTTTTTTAATGATGATCTTCGCCGGGATGGCGATCGGATTTGGGCTGTTAGCCAAGACTCCTAAAGAATAGAAGGAAGAAACCTATCCATTAACTTGACGTTGTATACCATTCTGTGGTAAGCAACCGTGATTTTCTCGGTTCCTGCACCGGAATCAGGATCATAAAGCCATACCGATCGGGCGGAATCGAGACCGGAGTTGGCAGCCTGGAGTTTTAAGCCCTTTTCCTATCCCGATGCTTCATCCGGGAAGGAAAAGGTTTTTTGTTGTCATTTTCCCAATAAGGTTATGAGCTCATGCATGTTCTGCGCCCTTTGTTTGCAGTTTTGGCTGTAGCCGCTCTGATCCTGATCGCCAGGGTCTTCGTCGTTCCCGATGATTTCGGCATCCATGAAAGGGGGTACATGTTCGGCTGGTATCGGAAGGCGAATGAAGAGGAGTGGAAAGCCCTCAAAGTCAAATATCAGGGGAAGGAATATTGCAAGGACTGCCATGCCGAACAGGAAAAGCAGGTACTCTCATCCCCCCACAAAATAATCGAGTGTGAGAACTGCCATGGACCGGCCCGGGAGCATCCGTCAGAGCCCCCGAAACTTACCCTCGACCGGAGCCGCGACCTCTGCCTCAGGTGCCATACTTATCTTCCCTATCCCACGAGCAAGAGAGCGGAAATCAAGGGCATTGACCCCGGTCAGCATAATCCCGGTGCAGAATGCACGGGCTGTCATGATCCCCATAGGGCATCCAAGCCTTAACAGGAGGAGCAGTTGAAGAGGAGGGATTTTTTGAAGTCAATCCTGAAAGGGTCCGCCGCCGTGGCCCTGGCCAACGGGCTGAACGGCATTTTTCGGCCTTTAGCCCTTCAGGCCGCGACGAGGCCCGTGCGCTGGGCCTTTCTGGTAGACACCTACAAGTGCATCGGCTGCGGCTACTGCGTCAAAGCCTGTAAGCTCGAAAATGAAATCCCTTTCGAGGCCGACGTCTCCCGGACCTGGGTTGAGCGATACGTCGTTACCAAAGAAGGAGAGGTCTTTGCGGATGCCCCCAAAGAAGCCCGGTACGGATTCATTACCAGCCGGGTTGATCTCGGAATGGGAAAGTTCAAGGATATTCCCAAGGACAGAATTGACAAGGCCTTCTTTGTGCCCAAGCTTTGCAACCAATGCGATAAACCACCCTGTGTCCAGGTGTGTCCGGTAGGAGCTACCTATCAGGCCGCCGACGGGGTGGTCCTGGTGGACCGCACGTGGTGCATTGGCTGTGGCTATTGCATCATGGCCTGCCCTTACGGGATGAGGTTTTTCCACCCCCAATTCCATGTGGCGGAGAAGTGCAATTTCTGCTATCACCGGATCAATAAAGGAATGAGGCCGGCCTGCGTTTTGGCCTGCCCGGCGGGCGCGAGGAGAATCGGAAATATCAAGGACCCGGACGATCCAGTAGCCAAGGTCATCATGACCCAGCGGGTAACCATTCACAAGCCGGAATATGGGACCAATCCCCAAGTTTATTATATCGGCCTCAGTGAGGAGGTAAGGTAAGGCATGGTCCTGGAAGAAATGTGGACGGCAAAGGAACTCTTCACTTACCCCAATGAATACATTTATTGGAGCGTTCAGATTGTCATGTACCCTTTCATGACCGGCTTGGTGGCCGGCGCCTTTGTCCTTTCCTCTCTGTACCATCTCTTCGGCATAAAACCGCTCAAGGAAATCGCCCGATTTTCCCTGGTCTTCTCCTTTGCCCTCTTGATGGTTGCCCCCCTGCCCCTGCTCTTTCATCTCCTTCGCCCTGAACGGAATTTCTATGTATTCATGACCCCCCACTTCACCTCGGCCATCGCCGCTTTTGGGGTCGTCCTTTTCGTCTACGGCTCCATCGTCGCTTCCGAGCTGTGGTTCCTCTACCGGAAACACCTGGTACAATCTTCCCTAAAGCTCAAAAACCAGTTGAACAAAAGCCTGGCCGAAAAAATCGGGTATGCGGTCTATACCGTCCTCACCCTGGGGGTCTTTGACCTCAGCGAATCCGCCCTCCACAAGGATGAAAAGGCCATCAAGGTGCTGGCTGGCGCGGGAGTTCCCATCGCCTGTTTTCTCCACGGGTATGCCGGTTTTATATTCGGGTCGGTGAAAGCTAACGCCATGTGGATGACCCCCCTCATGCCGGTCATTTTCATCATGTCCGCGATAGTCTCCGGTGTGGCCCTCTGCATGCTCACGTATATCATCACCATGGAAATCCGAAAGGCCCTCGCCTCCCGCAAAAGGGCTTCCTTCGTTTACCCGACCTTTGAAGAGATCAAGGGCGTCGAGGTCTATGAGGTAAAGATGACGGCCAAATACCTCCTCTTGTTCCTGATCTTTTCCATCAGCCTGGAACTACTGGACCTGGTCTTCCGGGGATACACGGCGGTAAGATCCTGGGACATCCTGCGGCTGGTGATCTATGGAAAAGACTTCACCAATATCTTCATCCTCCAGTATACCCTCGGGAATCTCATCCCTTTTATCCTCCTCCTTATCCCGGGCCTCACCATCCGGAGGGCCGTCTTCGCCCTCCTTCTGGTCATTTTTGGCGTTTTCATGATGCGGTGGAATGTGGTCATCGGGGGGCAGTCCTTCTCCCTTACTTTTTCCGGGTACATGGATTACCTTCCGCCCCTGATCCCCCGGGATTTGGCGACCTTCAAGGAAGGCCTGACGGGCGCGCTCCTCATCCTGGGATTGCCTTTCGTTCTGTTCTGGGTGCTCAGCCGGGTCTTTCCCGTTTTTGACCTGAAAGAGTCCCCTCGATAGGAGGGAAGGAGAGCCCCTCTGCATCTTCCCCGGCACGGTGAACCGCTCTTGTTTCGCAGCCTCTTCCTGAAGGTGAGTCTCTCCGTGGGGTTGGTCATTACCCTTACCCTGGCCTCTTTTGCCTACTTCCTAATGGAAAATCAGAAGGAACATCTCCTCGACACCAAGAAGAAGGAGATCGAAATCCTCTCCACCCTGGTTTCGAATTGGATCGCAAACTTCATGCTGGAAGGAAGGGCCCAGGACTTTCATAATTTCTTCGGCCCCTTCCGGGTACGGGAAGAACAGCTGGAGTTGCGCATCCTAGACCCCTCCGGAGCCGTCCTCCTCTCCTCCCAAAGGAACGAAAAGGGGATTTCCATGGCTTATCTGCTCGCCGGGCACCCAGACCTCTCGGGGAAAACCCCGATGGTCCGCGAGCAATGGATCCAGGGGCGGCCCTTCTTCAGCTCCCTCCAGGCCCTCGAGAATCAGCCCAGCTGCTTTTCCTGTCATGGGGAGGACAAAAAAATCCTGGGCCTGCTGAACGTGGCTTTACCCATGGAGATGACCCATCGGTCTATCGCTTTCAACCGCAATCTGCTCATCGCCTCAACGGCCATTACCCTTCTGCTGATGGCCGCAGCGATCAATTTTCTCCTCACCCGGCTGGTCAAAAAGCCGATCGCTCTTCTCATCGAGACCATGTCCCAGGTGGAGAAAGGAAATCTCAACGTGGAGGTGAACCTGGGCACTCGGGACGAACTGGGACACCTGGGCCGAAGCTTCAGCTCCATGGTCCAAAAACTTTCCCTGGCCCAGAAGGAACTGGAAAAGCAACAGCAGCAGCAGATGCTCCAGGTCAAGCACCTGGCTTCCCTGGGGGAGTTGGCCGCGAGTGTGGCCCACGAGGTGAAGAATCCCCTGGCCGGGATCAAGCTGGCCATCCAGGTGTTGGCCAAGGAACCCTGCGTGGCGGACAGCCAGCGAGAAACCATTGAGGAGATCGTCCGTTCCATCGACCGCCTGGATAAGACCATCACCGACCTCCTCTCCTATTCCCGCATTTCCCCGCCCGCCTTGAGCCCCGTCAATCTGCACGAAGTGATTGAGGCGGCTCTTTTCTCGGTCAAAGAAGAGGCCCACATTGCCGGCGTCCGGGTAGAAAAGCTTTTTGACCTGACTCTTCCCCTCTTGCCCCTGGACTCCCGGCAGATGGAGGGCGTCTTCCTAAACCTCTTCCTGAATGCTTTGCAGGCCATGCCCCAGGGAGGAGTCTTAACCGTCCAGACGAAACGACGGGAATCCGGGCATCCCCGCCAGGAAAATCCACCCGGAAGCCCCGGCTCGGAAGAAGGTTGGGTTGAAGTCACGGTGACGGACACGGGAGAAGGAATTCCACCCGAGGTGCTGGGCGAGGTCTTCCGGCCTTTTTTCACCACCAAAGCAAAAGGCACGGGCCTAGGCCTTTCACTGGTTCAACGGGTTGTGGAACAGCATCACGGGCAGGTTTTTGTCCAGAGCGGGACAGGCGTGGGAACCACATTTTATCTGCTTCTCCCCATTTCGCCCCAGCCGCCCAAAGGAGAGCCTGTATGAAAGAGAAGATCCTGGTCGTGGATGATGAAAGGCTGATCCGCCAGTCTTTGGAAAAAGGGCTCTCCGGCCAGGGCTATGCGATATTCTCCGCAGGAGATGGGAAAACCGCCCTTCGCCTGGCGGAAGAAGAATCTCCAGACTTGATTGTGCTGGACCTCAAGCTGCCGGACTTAAATGGGATTGAAGTTCTCAAGAGCCTGCGCGAACTGGAAAAAGATATGCCAGTTTTGGTCATTACGGCCTATGGCAGCATCGATACGGCTATTCAAGCCATCCGCTCGGGAGCTTACGATTACATAACCAAGCCCTTCGACCTGGAAGCCCTCCTCCTTTCCATAAGCCAGGCTCTGGAGGCATCCCGTCTGAAAAAAGAGGTCACTTATTTTCGGTCTCAGGAGACGACCCGGTCTGGTCTCCATCGGATCATCGGCCAAAGTCCGGCGATGAAGGAAGTGGGCCGCTTGGTCAGGCAGATCGCCCAGAGCGAAGCATCCACAGTCTTACTGGAAGGGGAAAGCGGGACGGGCAAGGATTTGGTGGCCCGCACCATCCATACCGAGAGCGCACGGGTGAACCAACCGTTCATCGAGGTCAACTGCGCCGCCCTTCCCGAGACGCTCATCGAGAGTGAACTCTTCGGCCACGAGAGAGGGGCCTTCACCGATGCAAAAACTCGGAAGGCCGGCCTCCTCGAGACCGCCAACCGGGGCACCCTGTATCTGGACGAGATCGGAGACATGAATCCCCCCCTGCAGTCCAAGCTGCTCAGTATGATCGAGAACAAAAGGTTCCGCAGGCTGGGCGGGGTGAAGGACCTGTCCGTAGATGTGCGGTTCATCGCGGCTACGAATCGGGACCTGGCTTCGGCGGTGGAAAAGGGGGGTTTTCGGAAAGACCTCTATTATCGGCTCAAAGTCTTTTCCATTCAGCTTCCCCCGCTTCGGGAAAGGTTGTCAGACCTTCCTCAGCTCATAGGCTTTTTCCTTGCTGAGCTCCAACGGGAATTCAAAAAGAAGATCGTGGGGCTCTCTCCGGAGGCGGAAAAAGTTTTGGCCGACTACCACTGGCCGGGAAATGTGCGGGAATTGAGAAATGTTCTGGAGCGGGCCTTCATTCTCTGCGAGGAGGACCGGATCGAGCCCTCCCACCTGCCTCCTGAACTGACCGCTCCGATCACCCCTCCTCCCAAAGCGGGAGAATCTCTCTTCCGCCTTCCCCCGGAGGGGGTCCATCTGGAAACCCTTGAGGAGGATTTGATCCGCCAGGCCCTGGAAGTCTCCTCGGGGAACCAGGTGCGGGCAGCCAAGCTTCTGGGAATCAGCCGGGATGCCCTTCGCTACCGCATGAAGAAATTCAACTGGACCTGAGAATGGGTGATTTCCCCCACCCCTGGGTCATTTCACCCAGGGGCATCCATTCGGATCTTGCCTTTCCTCCCGGGAGTTGATCGTCTTCCCTTTTCCTTAAGCAGGGTTAAGCCTTCAAAAAGAATTGAAATTTCGGAGGTCCGCCGGAAAAGCCAGGCAGTGCTGGAGGTCCGTTTCCAGGCTGGCATGAGGATTGCTCTTCAAAATGAATCAGGAGGGATTCAACCATGAACGACATTCTAATAACCTACGATGTACATCACGCGGCGCCATTCGGTCCCCTGATCGTCCTGTTCATCGCTATAACCGGCCTGAACGCGGGAGCCTATCTGGCGTCGGTGGTTTTTGCCCACCTGGATAAAAAGGAATACCTACCCTTGGCAAAATTATCGGCCTTGGCGGTCATTCTTCTGTGGGCGGCGGCTCCTCTCCTTCTTCTTCTGGACATCGGCCAGCCTCTCCTCTTCTGGCATCTCTTTGCCTATTTTCAACCCGAGTCCCCCATGGCTTGGGGCACGCTGATTCTTACGATCTATCCCTTTCTGGGTTCGGTGTACATCTGGTATCTCTTCCGCGGTGAAATCCAGAAAGCCAAGGTTTGGGGACTTATCGGCCTGCCCATTGCGTTGGGATCGCATGGGTTTGTGGGCTTCGTGTTGAGTTTTTCCACAGCCCGCATCCTCTGGACCACTTCGGTCACCCCGATCTTTTTCCTGGTCAGCGCCGCCCTCTCGGGCTTGGCTCTGGTCGTAATCCTGGACACGGTGCGGTATTATTCCACCCTACGGCATTCGCCCGAAGCTCAGGCCAGGGAGCGGCTAATCTTCCATCACCTGGGCGAAGGCCTATACATCTTGATCTTTGCCGACCTGTCCCTGATCCTCTTCTACCTCATGAAACTGGGCCTGACCCCCGAGCTCTTTGATCACGTCCTTAAACTGATGACCGAAGGAAAACTCTCGATCGCCGACCTCTTCATTCCCCTGGTCTTGGGGCTTATGGCTCCCCTGGCCTTGTTGGTCGCACCCAGGACGGCCCGCAATCCGGTCAGTCAGCTGATTGCTTCGGCTTTGATCATCTTCGGGGTCTTTTTCATGGGGAACTTGATTCTTTCCGCTGCCCAAGCCCTACCCCTAGTTTAGTTGTTCTATGTTGTGGGCGGCCACGGAGGGCCGCCCCTACAAATACTGTTGTTAACCGCGTTCATCTGTGAAAATCTGCCTCCCATTCTATTTTTTGACCTTTGATTTCGGTCCGAAGGGCTCAGGCAGAAACTTCCCATCCCTCTCCTCCAGGAAGCCCTTCATCCCCCTCTCTTTCTGCGCATCGAACATGGCCTGGCGTTCCGGACCATGGGAGCAGTGGGCCAGCGTGGAATAGGGGGCGCAAACCTCCATAGCCGCCCCGATCCCATAGGCCATGTAGCCGGAGAGGATCAGCCGCTTCATGATGCGTACCGAATTGGGTGGAACCAGGGCGATCCTTTCAGCCAGGGCCATGACCGTGGGCATGAGCTTCTCCTTGGGAAGGCACTCGTTCACCAGCCCGATCCGCTCCGCTTCTTTCCCATCGAAATGGTCCCCCGTATATAAGTAACGGGCGGCCCGGTGCCAGCCGGCCAGAGCCGGGATCAAGAAAGTGCTATTAGCGTTGTGTCGGACTTCCGGTTGGCCGAACACCGTGTCTTCAGAGCAGTAGCACATATCGCAGGCCATGGCCAGCCACATGCCCCCACCCATGCAGTAGCCGTGAACGGCGGCAATCACCGGTTTCTTCAGCCGCCACAGGTCCAGCTGGCGGCGCTGCACATTCTCGTAGTCGTGGACCTGGACGATCCCCAGAAATTCGCCGATGCTTCCGTAGATGGCCGGATCGGTCAGGCTCCCCTTTCTCCCGGGAACCGCTCCCATGGCATAGCCGGAGGAAAAAGCCCGGCCTGCGCCGCAGATCACCATGCAGAAAACTTCAGGATCGTTGTCTCCTTCCTGAAGGGCGGCATGAAGTTCCCGTTCCAGGTCTGGAGTCAGAGCATTGAGAGTATCGGGCTGGTTCAGGGTGATCTTCAAGACCCCCTTACCCTTTTCCCCGCGAACCAATTTGTAGTCGTAAGCCATAGTGCACCCCCCTTTCATTGCGGATTTCTCATGGAACAATGCTATTTCAGATTAAAGACCGCAGGCATGATGGCCCCAAAGACCCCGGTCACCCCGACCTGTACCTGGCCGTGCTAATCACCGGAATTTGAAGCGGGTTCATAATCCCTCTCCGCAAGAATGGAAAATCCAATGCTGAAAAACCAGGAAGCATGTCCTTGTTTGGTGAAATCATTGGCCATTATTTCTCTCCTGTCAATAAAATTTATTGACAGGGTCTCTCCTACCTTCGTACAATACCTTGCGTAATATGAGGCCAACTCTCTCCAATCTCCCTTGGCTAAAGGAGGAGGCGGGAGGATGGATGGTGCTCTTAGCCCCAAGGAAATATTATTTTTCAGGGTGCAGCTTTGCTGCACGGGATTCTTGGCCGTTAGGTCTTTACCATTCCTGGAATGATGAAAGGAGGAAGAAGATGAAAGGAAGTACGCGGTGGTATTTACTCTGGATTATGGCCATCTGCTTGTCCGTGGCTCTCACCGGGCCGGGATTGGGTGGCGTGGCCTACGCAAAGGACAAACTGGTCGTCTGGTGGAATAAGGGGTACTACAAGGAAGAGGACGAAGGCATGCAGAAAATTGCCGCCGAGTTCGCCAAACAGAATAATGTGGATGTGGAATTGACCTTCACCATCCAGGACGACCTCGGCCCCAAGATCATCAGTGCCCTGATCGCCCGTCGGGTTCCCGATGTGGCCTTTTGTTTCTTCACCGACTGGCAGATTGCGCCCAAGTTTGCCTGGGAAGGAAAGCTGGCCGACGTCACCGATCTGATCAATCAGTTAAAACCCCGCTATCTTGAGTCCCACCTCAAGACCGGCTGGCTCTATAACAACGTGGCCAAGAAGTGGAGCTACTACTCCGTACCCATCGAGGCGCAGGCTTTGGGGACCCATTACTGGAAGGACCTGGTGCAAGAAGCAGGTCTGGACCCTGATCCCAAGAAGATTCCCATGAAGTGGGAGGAGCACTGGGCCTTCTGGAAGAAAGTACAGGACGTCCTGCGCAAGAAGGACCCGGCCAAGTATGGAAAACTTTTCGGCATCGGCATGACCGAGTCAAGCAGGTCCACCGACACTTTTTATAACTTCGAACAGTACCTCCTGGCCTACCGGGGCGAGGTCATTTCTCCCGAGGGTAAAGTCGTAGCTGCGGAACCCAAGAACCGGGACGCCATTGTCAAGACCCTGGCTTTCTTCACCCAAATCTACAGCGAAGGTTACGTTCCTCCGGATGCTCTGACCTGGACCGATGCGGACAATAACGTCAACTTCAACAACAAGACGGTGGTGATGACCCCCAACCCGTCTATTTCCATCCCGGGCGCCCATTTCTTCACGAACAAAGATAACTACTACAACAAGATCGGGTCCATCCTCCAGCCCACTTCCCCGGTGGACGGAAAGGGGTATCCCTACCTGGTATCGGTGAAACCGATCATTATCCCCATGGATTCCAAGCAACACGCTCTGGCCAAGAAGTTCATCTCGTATGTACTGGAGACCAAGAACTTCACCTCCTATGTGACCGCTTCCAATGGCCGCTGGTTCCCATCCTTTAAGGACGTTGCCGCGGACCCCTTCTTCACCAATCCTAAAGATCCCCATGTGCCCGTCGCCACAGACCAGCACCTAAACCATGAGACCCGTCCTTTCTACTACAGTTACCACCCGGCCTACTCCCAGGTGTACACCGAAAATGTCTGGGGAAAGGCCATGTCTCGGGTAGTGACCGAAAAGTGGACCAACGAAAAGGCCGCGGATGAAGCCATAGACCGCATCCAGACGATTTTCAAGAGCT
>DASPRR010000285.1:0-7889 GCA_035624375.1 Thermodesulfobacteriota bacterium
TTTGACTCCCACGAAAGCTAATCCAGGCCTGAAAGGGCGGTTACGATGAGACCGTGGTGGGAATTGGGGGACGAGGGACCATTAGGCAATCTGGCCGGGTCAAAAGGGTGGTCAAGCCCCCTCCTGGTCTTCTTTGCTCAAAGCCCGCCGAAATGGTTTCCACCTTTCACGTTCAGGTTCCATAACCTGGCCATAAGGCATAAATGTTCTTCCCATTTTCCTCTCCTGCCGTGCTTCAATTTCCTTGACCCTCAATGGCCTTCTCAGTATACTCACACTAAAAAATCGAACTCTTATCAGACCCGCAAGAATTCCCTTGAATATTTGGCTGAAAATCATGTCGTGACCTTGAGGATGATGCGATGGATACGCGTAATCGGCAAGAGGAACATGGAGTCATGCCCACGCTGGACAAGGTCTTTTGTCCGCAGGGAGTTGCTGTTGTGGGAGCCTCTCCGGTCAATCTTTCCTTTGCAGCATTGGTCCTTCATTCTTTGAAAGAGGCGAAGTTCCCCGCTGTCTTTCCGGTCAATCCGAAGTACAAGGAAGTGCTTGGGCTGCCCTGCTACCCAAGCCTCACGGACATTCCCGAAGCGGTGGACCATGTTATCGTGAGCATCCCGGCAGAGTCGGTTCTTAAGCTCTTGGATGACTGTGCGGCAAAGAGAGTCAAATCGGTTCACTTCTTCACCGCGGGGTTTGGGGAGACTGGCCACATCGAAGGGGAAGAACTCGAAAGGGCCATGCTGGTCAAGGCGAAGGCGGGGGGCTTCCGGATCATCGGCCCCAATTGTGTCGGCCTCTACGTGCCCAAGAGTCGGCTGGTCAATAGTATAAATTCTCCGCTGGAACCTGGTCCCATCGCTTTTCTTTCTCAGAGTGGAGGCCATGCGCAGAATCTCCCGGACTATAGCCGGGCAAGAGGGCTTCGGTTTAGCAAGGTGGTTAGCTATGGAAATGCTCTGGATGTGAATGAAAGCGAACTCCTGGATTACTTCTCCAGGGATCCGGAGACCGAAATCATCGGGTCCTACATTGAGGGCGTGAAGGATGGTAAGCGTTTCATGAAAGTGATGGCCGAGACGGCCGCTCAAAAGCCGGTGGTCATCTACAAGGGAGGCAGAAGCGAGGCAGGCAGGCGGGCTGCATATGGTCATACGGCAAGTTTGACCAGCTCAGTCGCCATCTTCGATGCCCTCTGCCGTCAGGTAAAGGCTATTCAGGTGGATGATCTGGACGAGATGATCGACGTCCTCACAGCCCTGCGGTTCGTCCGCCCTCTGCCCCGGGATACCGGGGCTGCCCTCATGGGCGCTGGCGGAGGCCCCAGCGTTCTTGCCAGCGACGAGATGGAAAAAGAGGGCCTTCGCGTGCCGTGTCTGCCACCGGCGGTGCAGGCGGAATTGAAACAGAGTCTTCCCGTGGCCGGGAGCATCTTCATCAATCCCCTGGATACCCCGAACCTCATCGCTCCAGAGGCTATTTCGACAGCCATGCAGGTGCTCGGCCGGGTCCCGGAGATTCACATGCTTATTTACCATCTCGGGTTCCATCCGATCAGCCGTTGGGGATTGGGCCGGCTATCCCTGGAGAACTTTGTCCAACCCGCAATAGCCGTCATGAAGGAAGCCCTGCGGAAAACCGGCAAGCCTGTTCTTCTTGCCCTGCGTCCTCCCCAGGGTCTTGATGGAATGACGGAATTCCTTGCGGCCCAGCAAGAATTTGTAAAAGAAGGCTTCCCGGTTTTCTATTCCATGCGTCAGTTGGCCCGGGCCATGGTTCGGGTCATCGCGTGGAACGGACCCGGTCCTGATTCCAGGGGTCCAGAAGAGAACTGACAAACGATTCGATGCCACCGTATCAAGTACGCATATATTTCTCCTCAAAACGCCTTGATCCTTCTCGAATGACCTAAGGGCAATCTGAGCAGTTTTTGATGATCTCTCCCTCGCCATTGGATTCATTGCCTGGATGCGACCCTTCTACCTTGATGAACCAATCCATTCCCATTTTTGTTACCTCCAGCCTCTAAAAGGGGGCCTCTTTGCTTTAAGAGAAAGAGGTCATCCTAAACCTCATTTACAGGGAGGTGACGCCATGGTATATATCCATAAAATTCTTCGAATTTCTTTCATTGAAATCTTTTCAGATGACCAAAAAGATCTTTTACGGATGGTGGATTGTCCTTGCCTGTTTCATTATTGGCCTCTACGTTGCCGGAATTACCTTCTATGGTTTTACTGCCTTTTTTGAGCCGCTAATAAAGGAATTTGGCTGGAGCTATACCCAGGTCTCGTTTGCTGCCAGCTTACGCGGTATGGAAATGGGAGTGTTCGCTCCACTAATCGGTTTGTTCGTTGATCGCTTGGGGTCAAGAAAGATAATTTTTGGGGGAGTGATCACAGTTGGCTTTGGCCTCTTCCTCCTCAGTTTTACCCAGTCCCTGGCCATGTTTTATGCCGCGTTTTTTCTCCTGGCTTTCGGCGCCGGAGGATGCACCAGCGTAGTTAGCATGGCTGTGGTGGCTAACTGGTTTGATAAGAATGTGGGGAAGGCCTTGGGGGTGATGGCTTCTGGATTTGGCGCCAGTGGTTTAATGGTGCCTATCATTGTTTGGCTGATGGAGGTTTATCAATGGCGGTCAACCTTGGTTATTCTTGGTTTGGGGACTTTGGTTCTGGGGGTCCCTTTATCCTTTGTCATCCGTAACAAACCGGAACAATACGGGTACTTTCCTGATGGGGAATTAACAAGGGGGCCGATTCTTCCAGAGGAAATAAAGTCGTCAAAAGACGGCGTTAGCTTCAGGGAGGTGCTTAAGAATCGGTCCTTCTTGTTTTTGAATTTGACCGAAGCCATACGGATGATGGCTGTTTCTTCTGTGGCCACCCATGTCATGCCCTATTTTTCGAGTGTCGGAATATCAAGATCAAAGGCTGGCCTAGTGGCGGGGGCCATTCCTCTATTTAGCATCATTGGCAGGCTGGCCCTTGGTTGGCTGGGAGATGTTTTCGAAAAGAGGTATGTGATGGCCTCGGCATTCGGCCTTATGAGCGTGGGAATGCTGGTTTTTTGTTATGTTCAAATTGAATGGATTATTGTCCTTTTTCTTTTGCTCTTCCCTCCGAGTTTTGGCGGCACAATGGTCCTGAGGGGGTCTATTTTGAGGGAATATTTTGGGAGGGATTCTCTGGGCAAAATGCTTGGGATGGTTATGGGCTCTGCATCCATTGGAGGGATTATTGGTCCTACCCTTGCGGGATGGGTATTTGATTCTTGGGGGAGCTATCAATTTATTTGGGCCGCCTTTTCCGCCTTTAATGCCTTAGCAATAATGCTGGTAATGAAAATAAAACGTTAAGCCTTTTTGCCTTCCTTTTAACCTCGGATTGTACAGAATCTGTTGAGTCTTTGCCTCGGAAACCCGATATCTTAAAATACTCCTTCCCTTTGGAGGTGTTTATGGTTCCACGCGTGTACTACCGTCCAGGTTGAAGCTCTTGCGCCAAGACGAAAGAGTTGCTTTCGTCATGGGGGATTGCCTATGAACCGGTTAATATTGAAGCACAGCCAGAAGCAATGCTGGACCTGAAGTTGCATGGGATCCGATCGGTTCCAGCGGTGATCGTTGGCGACCGGGCTTTTCATGGCTGGAATCCGCGGGGGCTGGCGGCCTTCCTAAATACCCAATATTTGGAATCTGGCCCTCTCCATCCTGATGAGCTGGCGAAACGTCTTGACCGTATCTTGGAGGCTGCTCAGCGGGCCATCCGCCAGGTCCCCCAAGAACACCTTGGCATGAAGGCGCCGGATCGCGACCGTACGGTAAAGGACCTTGCCTACCATCTCTTCCGCCTCAGTGTTGCCTATCGGGATGCAATGGAACAGGGATTTTTGCAGCAGGAGTGGATCACTAGTGGAGCCCCGCCTGGTGTTGCCGATGGACCGACGATCGCCCTCTACGGCCAGGAGGTCCGGGCGCGATTATCGGAATGGCTGAGTCAGCCAGAGAGGTGCCGGGGAACGGTGGATACTTATTATGGCAAACAGACCGCTCATGAGCTTTTGGAGCGTACAACTTGGCATGCAGCCCAGCATCTTCGCCAGCTCTATTTCTTCCTTGAGCGCATGGGAGTCAGCCCCGAGAATCCCTTAACCGAGGAGGACTATAAAGGGCTGCCGATCCCGAAGGATGTTTGGTCTTAGATTTTGAGACATTTCGATCAAGGGTAAGGGTGCCTAGGCCACCTTAGCTGCGGAAGGATAATCCCGCATATTTCACTCGTACGGGTTGAGGCATCTTATTGATTTAGGTTTAGGGGGAAGAGGAGTCGATCCCGAAGCAGAGGGTCTCCTTCGATTCGGGGTGGAAGAGATAAAGGTCCTTGGCTTCAAAATCCAGTCCCACCTCGCTGCCTTCAAGAAATTCCTGCCCACTCCCGGTGACGATTTTGACCCGCGTTCCATCGGGGGTCTGGATAATGACCTCGTCTTCCAGCCCCAGGGGTTCACGCAGAAAGACCTTCCCGGTGATCTTGCCGGGCGTTGGAGGAACCAGGCGGAGGGCCTGGGGGCGGATTCCCGCATCCACCCGGTCGATTCTCTTCAGCGTCTCGTAGTGGGCGGGATTAACCCGGAACTGCCCCCCCAGAAAGCGAACCGCCGGCCCGCCCTGCCAAGAGACCAGAGCGGCCGGGATGATGTTCATGGCCGGGGTACCGATAAAAGTGGCCACGGTCTGATTCCGGGGAAGTCTGAAGATGTTTTTGGGCCGGTCGATCTGAACCGCCTTCGCTTTATCCATGACCGCGAGGCGGGAAGACATGGTCATGGCCTCCACTTGGTCGTGAGTCACGTAGATGATGGTCGCCGAAATCTCCCGGTGCAGGCGGAGGATCTCGGTGCGCATCTCCACGCGCAGCCGGGCGTCGAGGGCTGACAGAGGCTCGTCCAAAAGCAGGACCTTGGGCTCCTTGATCAGGGCCCGGCCGATGGCCACCCGCTGCTGCTGTCCTCCGGAGAGCTGGCCCGGCTTCATGGAGAGCTTGTCAGAGATGGCCAGAATCTCCGCCACCTGCCCCACCTTACGGTCCATCTCCGCGCGCGCGACTCCCGCTATTTTCAGGGGATACCCGATGTTCTCCCGGACGGTCATATAAGGAAATAAAGCGATATCTTGGAAGACCATGGCAATGTCCCGCCTCTGCGGGGAAAGGTCGGTGACGTCTTGATCCCCGAAGAAAATCCGCCCGGAGGTGGGCATCTCCAGCCCCGCGACCATGCGCAGGGTCGTCGTCTTGCCGCATCCGGAGGGCCCCACGAAGGTGAAGAACTCGCGTTCGCCGATCTCCACCGAAAGGTCGTGCACGGCAAGGACTTCTTTCCCCTTCTTGCCGAAAATCTTATGCACATGTTCGAGGCGAACCGAAAAAGACATATCTCAACTTCCTCCCACCCGCAATCCGCTCAGGAGATACCTCTGCAGGAAGAACACCAGGGCAAAGGTCGGCAGGGACACGAGAACCGCCGAAGACATGACCATGCCCCAATGGATGGCGGTCTGCTCCACGAAGGTGGCCAGGCCGATGGGCAACGTAAACATCTCCTTGTCCGTCTGCAAAATAAAGGCGAAGGTGAAGTCATTCCAGGAGAGGGCGAAGGAAAAGATGGCCACCGAAAGGATTCCGGGTTTGGCCGAGGGCAAGCAGACCTCCCGCAGGGCCCTCAGGCGGCCGGCCCCGCAGACCCAGGCTGCTTCCTCGAGCGATACGGGAAGGATTTGAAAATATTGCCACATGATCCAGATGTTCAGGGGAAGGCTGATGGCCATGTGGGCCAGGATCAGGCCGGTGTACGTATTGCGCATCTGGAGGGCCGAAAGGATGATGTACAGGGGAATGGCCATCAGCATGGCCGGAAACATGTACGAGAAGAGCGTTCCTTGGGCGAACTGCTTCTTCCCCCAGAAGGTAAACCGGGTCAGCCCATAGCCGGCCAGCGTAGCCGCGAAGATATTCAGGAGGATGGCGCCCACCGCAGCGATGACGCTGTTCTTCAGGTAGGTTAGAAATTCGGTGGCAAAGAAGAGGTCCTTGTAATTCTCCACCGAAAGGTCGAGGCGGAAGAATTTATAGGGGGGCTGGAAAAGCACGGTCCGGGGCGTAAAGGAACTCAGAAGCATCCAGTAGAAGGGAAAAGCGACTAGGAGCAGAATGATCGCCAGGACGATCATCAGGGTTCGGTGTTGGACCGCGGCCTTTTTCATCTTCCCACTTCCACCTCTTTGGTGGGATCGAAGAGCTTGAAATAGACGATCGAACCCACCACCAGAACCAGGAACATGACCGTGCAGGCGCTGGCCGCAACCCCGAAATCGAACTCCTCGAAGGCCAGCCGGTAGGCGTAGAGGGGCAGCGTTTCCGTGGCCTTCAAGGGTCCTCCCCGGGTGATCAGCCAGATGATGTCGAACTTGTTGAACATCCAGATGCCTCGGAGCAGGGCCAGCAGTACGATGGTGGTCTTCAGATTGGGCAGGGTCACATCCCAGAAGCAGCGTATCGTTCCGGCCCCGCTGACCCGGGCCGCTTCGTAGAGCCTCGGGGGGATGGCCTGCAGACGGGCCAGCACCATGAGGGCCACGAAGCTGCCATACTGCCAGCTCGCCGTGCCGATGACCGAATACATGGCCGTGTTCAGTCCCCCCACGAAGTTAATGGGAGTCCGGACGGCGCCGGTCTGCAGGAGAATCTGGTTGATGACCCCGTACTCCTGGTTCAGCAGCCACTGAAAGACCAGGGCGACCACGATCGTGGGGAGGAGGTAGGGGAGAATGAACAGGGTGCGGATGGCGGTCATCCCCCGGAAGGTCCGGTTCAGAAGCAGGGCCACTCCCACTCCCCAGATGAGCTGAACCAGGACCGAGCCCATGGTGAAGACGATGGAGCGGACAAGGGCGGCCCAGAAATCAGGCTCCTCCAGGATGAAGGCATAATTCTTGAGGCCAGCCCAGGTCATGGCGGGGGAAAAGGCGGTCTTCTTGAAAAAGCTGATGCCTACCGCATAGAGAATGGGAAGGTAAGCCACGATGGTGAGGAAGAGGAGGGCCGGGACTGTGGTTCCCACCACCCACAGCCAGTATTGAGAATCTCTCTTATCCATGAACCCCTACGAATCCCGTTAAAAAAATCCCTCCCCCTTCAGAGGCTGTGTCGTAATCCGTTCATGGTTCGACAAGCTCACCACGAACGGATTATGAGTGTATTAAAATTCAGCAAATTAGCCGTTCGCCCTGAGCCTGTCGAAGGGCGACCGGGAGATTACGACACAGCCTCTCAACGGGGGAGGGTTGGGGTGCCATGAACTACAGGCTTTAGTGCCGATGCTCTATGCTCCATGCGTTTTGTTCCTGGGAGCTTACCCTACAGCTCACGCCTTTACCCCATCCTTTTCATCTTCGAGCGGATCTTATTGGCCGCCTCGTCGACGATGGTCTCGGATTTATCCTTCTTGATGTTCCTCATGGCCACCATCCAGCCGCCCAGGTTCTCGTTGTGGTAGAGACCGATGTAGGGGTTCATCTCCTTGCCGTCCCAATAGTACAGGGGAACTCCCTTGCCCCAGATGGAATCGAGGAAATTGAGTACGTCCATCCTTTTTTGGATGACGGGATGATCCTGGTATTTGGCCGAACGGAGCACCTCCCGGCTGGCCGGAATGATGTGCAGGGGAACGGCATGGTACCACTGGATGCAGTCGGGGTGTTTGAGGAAAAACTTCACGTATTGCTTCGCTCCCTCCACGTTGCTCTGGTTCAGGATGTGAAACCCCTGGATGGAGACCATATAGTGGTCCGTGAGCCTCTTGGGCAAGGCCACGGGCGCCGTGGCATC
>DASPRR010000317.1:0-2773 GCA_035624375.1 Thermodesulfobacteriota bacterium
AATATTTGGCTGCAAGGGCGAATATTCAGCAGATTCCGATAATTCCTTTGTAAAGTTGCCTCTCCTGCTTGCCATTACCATATAATAAGTCCTTCCCAGAAATCCCCCCTACCCCCGTCTTTGCCAAAGCGGGGCGAAGAACGCGGGCACCCGCCGGGTGCCCTTACATCATTACCCAACGGCGTGAATCGAAAAACCAACACCGCCGCGCGAATTGCCATGTGCCTATCTCCAAGGAAATAATTACCTTTCGAAATCCCCTCCAGCCCCCTTTCATTACATCCGTATGCGCAGAGTTATTCTTGTTCTAACCTTAATTCTTTTCTGCAGGATTGATATCTCTGTCCTCCATATGATCTGCCTAATCTGTGAATTCTGCGGACAAATAGTTTCCGAAATTCCTACAGGAGAGAGGTTTGGTCTTTGCTGAAATATTTGGTTATGAACAGTAAGGGAATGATGGTGGAAACAATCATGATTGACGAGAAGGCGGCGGCCTTGCCCAGGTCGTCGCTGATGATCCCCTGGTACATTTCCACGGTCATGGTGGACCATCCTGGAGTCTGGAGGACGATGGTAGAACTTAACTCCGAAATAATCGTGACCCAGGAAAGAATGGACCCGGAGACGATTCCGGCCATCATCAGCCGGAAAGTCACCTTATAGAAGGTCTTCATAGGCGAGACCCCCAGGGAGATGCTTGCTTCATCCAGAGAGGGGTCAAGTTGATAGAGAATCGAAGCGCCGGAGCGGGCGATAAAGGGCATCTTTCGGATCACATAGGAGAGTGCGAGAATGACCCAGGTCCCGGTCAGGACCAGCCACCCCTTGTTGAAGAAAGTGATCAGGGCGATACCCAGGATCGTGCCGGCGATCACAAAGGGCAGCATGATCACGATATCCAGCATGTTGCTGTAGATCGATTTTCGACGGGTGAGAATGTACCCGGTGGGGACACCGATGAGGACCGAGGCGATGGTCGCCACGGTGGCCAGGAAATAGGTATTGAAAATTGGGCGGGCGGAGCGCTCAAAGGCGTAGATGTAGCTCTGCAGGCTGAACTTGGGATAGAAAACCGGCCCCCTCATCTCCATGAAGGAGAGGATGAAGGCCACGAAGAAGGGGATCAGGGTAAAGATGAGGATGGCGTAAATAACCGCGCTGGCCGCAAGTCTCTTTCCCGGCGTAAGTTGTTTGACCAACGGCTTGCCCCTGGCCGCCTGGATGAAGTTGCGCCTGGAAAGATAATATCGCTGGACGATCAGAGAGGCCATGGTAATGAAGATGAGGACCACGGAAAGGGTGTAAGCCATACCCGGATGTTTGCCCACCTCGCTGGTGAATTCAACATAAGCTTTGACCACCAGGTTTGGCGTCTGCTGGGCAATTACCATGGGGACGCCGAAGTTTTCGATGGCCGACATGAAAGTCAAGAGAGCCCCGGAAAGGATCGAAGGGAGGACCAGAGGGAAGGAGACTTTTATGAAGGTCCGCAGTGGACTGGCTCCCAGGCTCCGGCTGGCCTCTTCCAGGGATTCATCGATGGAGCTGAAACCTGACAAGGTCATCAGAAAGACGTATGAGTAGAGCTGGGACACAAAGACCAGAATCATCCCTGGATATCCGTAGATGGAGCCGATTTGAATTCCCAGGGCCTCCAAGTACTTGGTTACGATTCCCCCCCGTCCCAAGAGAATGATCCACGCGAAAGCGGCGATGAAAGTGGGCAGCATGAGGGGAAGAGTGGACAGGGTTATGATGAGAGGTTTGCCCATCACATTCCATCTTGCCACCATGAAGCCCATGGGAACCCCGATCAGGATGGCCCCTGCGGCGGAAATGAGCCCGATGACGATGGAGTGGTAGAAGCTTCTCCAATAGGAAGGGTATTTCGCAAAATTGGTATAGTTTTCAAAGGAAAACTGACCCCCTTCTTCCAGCTGAAAACTTCCCGTGAAAAGACTGATCACCGGGATGATCATGAAGAAGAAAAAGACGATGAAGATCAGGACTGTGGTTAAGCTCCAGAAAGAGGATTTCATGGAAAGCTCAATTTATCTTCGCCCCCTCCCGTCCCTCCCTTCTCCGAGGGGAGGGCAATGGCGGGGGATTAATAAACCAGGACCCTTTTCGGGTCGTAAAAGAGTTCTACCGCCTCCCCTTCTTTACGCAGGTCCTCCGGGAGGACGTCGTAGGAGACCATTTTGACGTTCAGGTCCTGTCCCAACTCCATCTCGTACTTGGTCATGTACCCAAGGTACTCCACTTTGGCGACCTTGCCCGGCAGGCGGAACATCTCCTTTCGTTCCTCATCCGTAAGCTGTTCAGCCACCTTGAAGGCTTCTGGGCGAATGGCAAAGAAGACATTTTCTCCGGCCGAACGGGGCTGGCCCGAAATTTTCATCTTGATTCCGCTGACCCCCACTTGCCCTTCCGGGCCGGTCCATTGACCCTCGAAGAAGTTGGTGGTCCCGATGAATCCGGCCACGAATTTGTTGGTGGGGGTGTTGTAAACCTCCCAAGGCCTTCCCACCTGCTCCACCACCCCTAGGTTCATGACTGCAATCCGGTCCGAGATGGAAAGTGCCTCTTCCTGGTCGTGGGTGACATAAACGGTAGTGATCCGCATTTGCCTCTGTAGTTCCCTTATCTCGCTGCGCATCTCAATTCTTAACTTGGCGTCCAGGTTGCTCAGCGGTTCGTCCATGAGTAATACCTGAGGTTCAATCACCAGGGCCCGGGCGATGGCCACTCGCTGGAGCTGGCCGCCGGA
>DASPRR010000331.1:0-9629 GCA_035624375.1 Thermodesulfobacteriota bacterium
TTTGCCCGCCAGCTGCGGACGCGCGAGGGGACCGTGGCCCAGATGATCGTGGACGGAACGGACTCCAACACCGCCTCCGTGGTGATGACCTACGCCCAGAGGATCATCTCCGAATACTCCCGGCAGATTCTGGTCCAGCGCATCACCTCCCTTCCCAATATCCCCGACGCCCTGAAAAGGCCCTTCTTCCTCCGCGGCGGAATCGACGTGGAGTCCCGCGCCTTTTTCAACCCCAACCTGGAGAGCCGCAACTTCTACGTCCCCGGCATCATGGCTTTCCTGATCATGCTGGTCACGCTCCTGCTGACCTGCATGGCCATCGTCCGGGAGCGGGAGATCGGCACCATGGAGCAGCTCATCGTCTCTCCCATCCGGCCCTTCGAGCTCATCCTGGGCAAGACCCTTCCCTTCGCCCTGATCGGTTATGTGGACGTGCTCATCTTCACCTTCGTCGGGGTCTTCTGGTTCGAGGTGCCCATCCGCGGCTCGGTCCTTCTATTACTGGCGGCGACCACCATTTATCTCCTCAGTTCCCTGGGAATCGGCCTCTTCATCTCGACCATCTCCCACACCCAGCAGCAGGCCATGATGACCATGTTCTTCTTCTTCATCCCCGCCATCCTCCTCTCCGGCTTCGTCTTCCCCATCGCCAACATGCCGCCCGTCGTCCAGTACCTCACGTACGCCGACCCCTTGCGCTATTACCTGGTCATCATCCGGGGAATTTTCCTGAAAGGGAGCGGTTTCTCCATCCTCTGGCCGCAGATGGTGGGCCTGGCCGTCGTCGGGGGGATTGTCTTCACCGTGAGTTCGCTGCGGTTCAGGAAGAGGATGGAGTAAGAACAGGCCCGAGGTTTGAGGGTGGAGGCAAAAGATAAAATTATGATCATTGAGCATTGACCAATGATCAATGGCCAATGAAAAGCTTTTTATGCGACCAAACGACTATTCGACTACGCGACTTTTGTGTTTACGGGCTCATAAAGCTGAAATCCGCCTCGCCGCTTTCCAGGAGGGCTAATGCCTCCGCGTACATTCCTCGTTTGAGGTTCCCGTAAGTCCGGCGATCTTTGTTGGCCAGAGCTGCTGCCCGGGCAACGGACCGCAGCAGGACCTGATCCAGGGGAACGGCTTCATCGACTACTCCCTTCTCCTTGGCCTCGATCCCACCGATCCGGGCGCCGGTAAGTATGAGATCGCGAAATACAGCGGGGGAAAAACGGCTTTGAATTAGGGCTCTCATGCCGGGTGCCAGGGGGATTTTGATGTCCACCTCGGGAAGGCAGAAAAATCCCCGGTCGGCCCGCATAACCCGGAAATCATGGGCCAGCGCTAGCATGGCCCCGGCGGCAAAGGCGTGGCCGTTGATAGCCGCCACCGTGGGAACTGGGAAGGCCATGACCCGTCCAAGAAATTTTAGCACCTGGGGGATGAAATTTTTCCACTCCTTTATTCCTTCGCCCATCAGCCAGCCAAGGTCCAGGCCGTTGGAGTAGAATTTCTCCTCCCCGCCCACGGTGACCAGCGCTGCCGGGCCGGTGGACCGTTCCACTTGATCGAGCGCCTGATTCATTTCGCCGATGAAGGATGGATTAAACCGGTTCTCGCCTCCCTGCATGGTCAGGATGAAAACCTCTCCTTCTCGTTTCAAATCTACGATGGTCATAACTATTTTCCTTCTTCCTAGACGCTCAGCTACCCCCCCTCCCTCCCTCTTGCCCGGAAGCGGCAGGAAAGAATGAGATCAGGGAAAGGGAGGAGCGAGAAAAGCGTCGGTTTCCCATAATTCACCCCGGATGCTTGATAGGATCATGATACGCGGGGAATCGAAAGAATGGCTCTCCCTTTAAACTCCTAGCAGGCGCACTCTTAATGGCCGATTATTCAGCAGGTCCTCGGCCGATCCAGCATATTCGATGATTCCGTTATTTAACACGTACGCTCGGTTAGCCAAAGAGAGGGCCAAGCTGGCATTCTGTTCCACCAGTAGGATGGTAGTCTCCCCCTTGATTTCTTCGATGGTCTTCCGGACACTGTCGACCACAGAAGGGGCCAGGCCCTCAAAAGGCTCATCCAGAAGGAGGATCTCTACATTGCCCATGAGCGTCCTGGCAATGGCGAGCATTTGAAGTTCTCCCCCAGACAGAGTTTCCCCCCGCCGGTTTCTGAGCTCTTTCAATTTGGGAAACATCTCCAAGGCCCTATCCAATTCCCAGGCTTTTTGGCTCGCCCCCTCCTTTCTGGCGATTTGCAGGTTCTCGACGACGGTGAGGTTGGGGAAAATACGCCGGCCCTGGGGAACCAACCCGATTCCTTTGCGGGCAATCTCTTCGGAGGTCATCCCGGAGATGGTTTCGCCGCGGAAACTTATCTTTCCGTTTCGCGGCGGGGTGATTCCCATAATGCTGTTCAAGGTTGTTGTCTTCCCTGCGCCATTTCGGCCCAGGAGGCAGATGACTTCGCCCTGATTCACGTTCAGGGATACCTTGTGAAGAATATGACTTTTCCCGTAGTAGGTATTGATCTCGGAAACCGCGAGCAGCCCCCCAGCAGAGGGTGCGGACACCGCGGCCGTTGGTGCCGCTTCCTCTAGATGGAACCCACCCAGGTACGCCTCTTGAACTTTCGGGTTCTGCTGTATTTCTTGCGGGGTCCCTTCGGCGATAACTTTTCCCTGGTTGAGAACCGTAATTTGATCGGAAAGGGTCAGGACGCGGTCAATGTCGTGCTCGATCAGAAGGATAGTATGCTCCCCGGAGAGTTGTTTGATGAGCCTGCCCACGCGGGTGCGTTCGCGGGAGGATAGCCCGGCCAGCGGCTCGTCGAGCAAAAGCAATTCCGGGTTGACCGCTAGGGAAAGCCCGATCTCCAGGAGACGCTGATCGCCATGGGAAAGGCTGCTGGCCTTCATGTCCTCCCGACCGTTCAGGCCGACGGTAGCAATGATCCGCTCCGCTTCCTTGTTGATGTCTACTAACTCTTCCGTTACCGAGAAGAAATTAAAGCGGTAGGGCGTCCGGGCTTGAACCGCCACCCGAAGGTTCTCGAATACGGTCAGATCCTGGAAGATGCTGATGATCTGGAAAGATCGGGATACTCCTTTGGCCACCATTTGGTCAGGACTGAGGCCGGTGACCTCTTCGTCCTTAAAATGTACCTGCCCTCCATCAATGGGCAGGAGTCCGGTGATCACGTTAAAGAGGGTCGTTTTCCCGGCTCCGTTTGGCCCGATGATCGATCGTAGTTCGCCTCTCTCCACCTGGAGACTCACCCCGTCCACTGCTGCCAGGGCCCCGAAGTATTTACAAACTCCCTGCAGCGTGAAGACCACATCTCCCGTTTTTCGGTAAGACTGCCGGGGGGAACCACCCGTAACTTCCTCTCCGGGATCCCTTGAAGATCCCGGGTTTCCGATCATCGCTGGAGCGGTTGGGGATATATCCTGCGTTTTGCGGAAGTAGGCCATGAGGTCGGAGAGGATCCCCACGATGCCGTTGTAAGAGAAAAGAACGAAACCCATGAAGATGATGCCAAAGAAGACCAGCCAGTTTTCCGTATAGGAGCTAAGCTGGTCCCGGAGGAAGATGAAGATCGAAGACCCCACCACCGGGCCAAAGAAATTGCGCATTCCCCCGACTAAGGCCATCGCCGCGATTTCGCCGGAGGTGACCACGTGCAGGGTTTGGGGATAGGCGAAGTTGAGAAGGAGAGCATAAAGGGATCCGGCCAGCCCCCCGAAGAAGGTGGATAAGACAAAGGCCATGAATTTATACTGCTTGGGATTGTAGCCCAGGCAGGTGGTGCGAACTTCATTCTCGCGGATAGCCTGGAGGACGCGGCCAAAGGGGGAATGTACAATGCGCCAGTTTATAACCGTGGCGATAACGATCAAAACCCAACAAAAGTAGTAGAAGGTCAGCTGACTGGCCAGGTCGATTTGAAAGAAGAAAAGATTGATCGGGTAGCGCTCGATTCCCCCTAACCCGTTCTCTCCGCCGGTGACCGCGGTGGCGCGGAAGACGATGTAGAAGAACATCATGGTGAAAGCAAAAGTCAGGAGGGAGAAATAGACTCCGCGCTTACGCATCAGCAGGAAGCCGATAACCGCCCCTACCAGGGCCGGCCCCAGGATCCCGCAGAGAATGGGCAGGAGGACCATTCCCTTGAAGAAATGAATCTGGGAAAGGCCGCAAAAATAGGCGCCCAGCCCGAAGAAAGCTCCGTGGCCGAAAGAGAGAAGCCCGGTATAACCCAGGAGAATGTTGAATCCCAGCATTAAAGCCGAGAAAATGAGGATCTCATTGGCCATGGAGATCGTGGAATTCAGCCTGACCATCAGAAACGGCAAGATAAGAAAGATACCGAAGAGAATAAGCAAGGGGTGCTTATGCCAGGGGGGACGGATCTGCTGATGGGGTTTTTCGCTGCGCATCATTCGAACCGCTCCCATCTTTCTCCGAATAGGCCCCGGGGCCTAAGAAGGAGGATGACGGCCATGAGGATGTACATGGCCGATTGGGCGATGGGTGGCCAGATGAGAATCGAAAGATTTTCTACCTCCCCTACCAGAAGGCCAGACAATACCGCCCCCCAGAAGCTTCCCAGGCCGCCGATGACTACGACGACGAAAGCAATGTTACCGACGTTATCACCCATGGACGGCTGCACCCCGGCCAGAGGGGCGGCGAGAACCCCGGCAAACCCGGCCAGGGCGGCACCCAGTCCAAAGACCATGGTCATGATCGGCTTGAGGCTGATCCCCAGAATCCGGACCATTTCCGGATCCCGGCTACCGGCGCGGATGATCATGCCATACGGGGTTTTTTCGATGAACCACCACAAGCCAAAGATTATCCCCACCGCACATATAAAGATAAAGAAGCGGTAACGGGAGAATTCAATTCCCAGGGAAGCCATGGATTTTGCTGTACCCGCAAAATATCCGGGGATAAGATAGGGAAATCCGGAAGGCCCCCAGATGATCCGGATGAGTTGCTCTAGCACCATAGCCAAACCGAAGGTGAAGAGAAGGCCGCGGAGTGGATCCCCAACGTAGATGCGGCGCAGGAAACTAGCCTCGATGACCATCCCTAAAAGGCCCACCAAAATGGGCGATATCACGAACGAGGGCCAGTACCCCAACTGCTGGGTCACCAGGACCATGGCGTAAGCCCCCAGCGCGTACACGACCCCGTGGGCGAAATTGATAATGCCGATCATCCCAAAGATGACCGAAAGGCCGATCGCCATGAGTACATAGAGGGAGCCCATGACGATGCCATTGAGGAAATAATAGAAGAAATTCGTCAGGGTCATAACCGGCTTCCTTTTGAATTGTCGATGGAAGTCAACATGGAAAGAAGCCGGCCCATCCTTTAGCAGGAGTGAGCCGGCCCATTCCGGAATTTTTACCAGGGTTCCTTTTTACATACATTTTCGGAATCCGGGATGGCGATGGCCGTCAGCGGTTCATTCTTATGGGGAATTTCTTCTACGACCTCAAAGATGTCCCATTCCTTATCGGAGCTCTCTTCCCTCGTCTTTCCCCGCACGACGTACATGGGCTGCATGAGTTGATTATCCCATTCGCGGAAATAGAGTTCCCGCCCTTTGAGACAGTCGATCTTGAAGCCCACCAGAGCCTGACCGATCTTGGCTCCTTCCAGGCTGCCCGCCTTGGCAATGGCCCCCAGAATGCATTGGGTACCCACGTAATCGCACCAGGCCTGGTTTTCCGGTAATTTCCCATAGAGCTTCAGGAATTTTTCAGCCCAGGCGGCGCTTTCTTTGTTGATCGTGTGATACCAGACAAGGGGGAACATGCCAAGCACATTGCCCACTCCGGCCTGCCACGCGGGTGCTGTATCACAGACTCCGCCGGCCACAGGGAAAGGCAGCCCGAATTCTTTATACTGTTTGTAGAAGTTGGTCTGGTCCGTGCCGGCCAGGTTATGGAAAACAGTATCCGGTTTGGCATTCTTGATCTTGAGGAGGTAGGAGGAAAAATCGGTGGACCCGGTGGGCACGAGTTCGCTGCCCAATTCCACCCCATTGTTCTTCTTGAGCAGATTACGCGCTACCCGAAGCAGGTCATGACCGAAGGCGTAATCCGAAGTGATGAAGTACCAGCGATTGAATTGTTTGTTCTTAATGAGCCAGTTCCCAATCGTGCTGACGTATTGCGTGTTACAACCTTCTGTCGAAAAGACATAACGGTGGCAACGGTTATTGCGAATCTCGTCGGAATTGGAACCCGTGTTGACAAAGACGACTTTGGCACGCTGCACTACATCTCCGATGGCCAGGGCACAGGCGCTGCTAACGGTTCCTTGAATAGCATGAACTTTATCTTTTTCGATGAGCTTGCGCGCCTTCTGCACCGCCACCCCGGGGTTGACTTCATCCTCCATGATCAGTTCAATCTTACGACCGAGTACTCCTCCAGCCGCATTGGCTTCATCTACCGCCAACATGGCACCATGAGTGGCCCACCACCCCGTGGGGGCCAAAAAGCCTGTGGTGGGTGTGATCTGGCCGATCTTTATGGGCTCTGCCGCCAGGGATTCCCGACCGCGGGGGCCGAAGAAACCCAGGGTTAGAGCGGCCACCCCCGCCCCTTTAATAAAGGACCTTCTGGTTATTCCATTTTTTCCTCTTCTCATAATCTCTCCCCCTTTATTCATGATTCATTCATGGTTGGGCATTCCCCCCTTATCGATAATTAGTCACCCCCTTTCTGCGGGCTTCTCTTATGCCCGGGAAAATCTCTGGAAATGGATTGGGTCAGCGGAACGAATTTCAAAAAACTGGGAAAAAACATGTGTATTTTTGTCGAAGGAAGCTTCGCTGAGGGACTCGCCCCCTTGCCTCGGATGCCAGGTTCAGTACTGCCGTGGGATTCCGGATACCCACCATTATTCCTTGCTCACTATGTTTGTCAAGAAATTTCTTCCTGCTTCTTGCCCGCCCGCAGAGCCTAATACTTCCCGTATTCCTGGGCGGCTTCGAACATGGCCATCAGGTTCTCCGGAGGGACGTCCACAAGAACATTATGATCGGGGGAGAGCATGTATCCCCCGCCCTTTCCGTAGATGGAAATTTTCCTCTTCACCTCCTGCCGCACATCCTCGCGGGTCCCCTTGGGCATAACCTCGTGGGTGTCGATTCCCCCCCACAGGGCCAGCCTATTGCCTGCCTTGCCTTTGATCTTTGGAGCTCCCATGTCCTTGGCATTGGACTGCATGGGATTCAGCACATCGATGCCGATATCAATGAAGTCATCGATGAAGGCATAAACCGAACCGCAGGTGTGCATGGCAATCTTAGCCTTGGTCCGCGTTTTGATGGTTCCCACCATTTTTTTCAGCAGAGGCTTGATCCTCTCCCGAAACATGGCCGGGCTCAGCATGGTTTGATTTTGGATGCCCAGGTCTTCCCCGAACATGACGATGTCCACGTTGTCTTCCACCGCTTTCACCACCAAGCTTACCGCGTCGATCCAGGTCTCCGCTAGCTTTTCATGGAGGCCTCTGCTGAACTCCGGGTTGAGCGCCAGATCGACCGCCCAGTTTTCAAACCCTCGCAGGAACTGGGCATAGGTCACGATTCCGGGCATGACCCGGGCTACCAAGGCCTTATCGCTTTCCTGGCGGATCCGCCGGGCTTTTTCCCGCCAGTTGTTGAAATTTTCTATCTCCGACGCCTGGGGCCATTTGTATCTTTGCAGGTCTTCCGCCGTAGCATCGGCAATCTTTTGAAAGGGGCCCTCCACCGGGGCATAGGTATAATCCGTTGACCTCTGCCACCGGACTCCCCACGGTTTGTCTACGAACTCCTCCGGTATCCCAAAATCACTCAGGGAGATAGAGGGAGTAATGGTCTTGGTGTCCACATGAAATCGGTCCAGGATGTCCTCGTCGATCTCCGCCGTGAACATGATCAAGGCGCCGATGCGGACGTCCCGCTTGATACCTAGGTATTCCAGCAGATTCTTGTAGGCCCAGACGTTCATGGACGTGGCCCCGGGGAAACTGCCGAAGTCGATGGGCACCCGGTCCGGTACCTTGTGACTTAAGGCGGTGAGAACTCTCTCTCGGCTGTTCATGGCTCCATTTCCTCCTTTCCTCAAGAAAGCAAAATCGATCTAAAGAAAGAGGGACTCGGCACCCCTTGCCTTCCTCTTCATCCAGGCTCATTACATTAATCAATTGTTCTCGAATTGTAAACAGGAAATCGGTGGAAAAGAGCCCCGCGTAGGGGCGGGTTTAAGACCCGCCCCTATGGGGTCTAGGCAGGGCCAGTCGGCTGGTCACCCTACACTTTAATAATCGCTGGTCATGATGAACAATGGTTTGGACTCGAAGCTTTCGTAATAGGGCCGAAGGCGCTCGGTGTTGTAGTATTTCTCCACATCCACGACCTTCTTCACGCTCGTCACCACGTCAATGGGCACATCGTCGTACCTGCCGTTGCGCAGGCTTACGAGCCGGCCGCTGGAATGGTTCAAGATGAGGTTCAGAGCCAGGTTCCCGAAAGCCATGGGCACAATCGAATCGATGGCATCTGGATTTCCGCAACGGACCAGGTAGCCCAGACGCTGGTTGATCGTGTTAATCTTTTTCCCTTTATTGAACCGCCCCGACAGCTCTTTGATCTGATCTGACACCAGGTCTCCGATGCCCCCGAGTTTTTTATGGCCGTAGGGGTCTTTCTCGTCCTTCATGAAGACCATTTCTCCACCCTCGAACATGGCCCCCTCGGATACGATGACCACCGAATACTTGCTTGGGTTGGTGAAGCGGTCTTTCACCAGGAGGTCCGTTAAGCGATCGATTTTGAACTTGTATTCCGGAATGACGCATCGGTTGGCCGCCCCGGCCATGGCAGGAATTAGCGCCGTAAAGCCGGCATACCGCCCGAATACCTCGATCACTAGGATTCTCTCGTGGGAACCCGCCGTAGTCCGGAGATTGTTGACCATCTCGATGGTCCGGGTGATGCAGGTGCTGAACCCGATGCAATAATCCGTCCCCGGAACATCGTTGTCCATGGTTTTCGGAATGGCAATGACCTTGACTCCCTTTTTGGCCAGGTACACACCGTAGCTCAGGGTGTCGTCGCCGCCGATGGGAATCAGGTAGTCAATCCCCAGAAAGTCCAGGTTCTTCAGGACCTCGGGGGTGAGGTCGTTGACCTTCTCCTTGTAATCATCCTGCAGGTGTTCCGGCACATCATCCTTGGAAACGTGGCTGGGGCGGGTCCGGGAAGTATGGAGAAAGGTCCCGCCGGTCCGGCCCACTTTGTTAACCACCTCTTCGGTGAGAATCTGGAAATGATCATCCTGGTGGGCCTTCCTGTCCCGCACCATGGATATCAATCCCTTCCAGCCATTGCGGAGTCCGATCACCTGCAAACCTTCGCGGATCGCCCGGATGGTGACCGCCCGGATCGCCGGGTTAAGCCCGGGAACATCTCCTCCCCCGGTCAGGATTCCGATGGTACCTTTCTTTTTCTTCACCTGTGTCATGGCCGGCCCCCCTGCATCTTTCCAATCGGTTCGAAATCCTGCTATGATTAATTTTATCATAACAACATAAGGCAAATCTAAAAAGAAAGACTTAGGTTTGCTT
>DASPRR010000336.1:0-4025 GCA_035624375.1 Thermodesulfobacteriota bacterium
TCATCCGAGACCTCTCCCATGCCCATCCCAAAATCCGGGACCTGATCTCTCACCTGGACATCTTTCGGTGGGGCCATGCAATGGTTCAGCCAAGGGTGGGTTTCATCTGGGGGGAGGCTCGCAAACGGGCGGCTCGCCCCCACGGAAATATATTTTTTGCTCATTCTGATCTAAGCGGCTTTTCCATTTTTGAGGAAGCTCAATATCGAGGAGTATTGGCCGCCGAAAGAATCCTGGCCAAACAGAAGGTTCCCTTTTCTTCCTCCCTGTGAAGGAGCAAGAGGCATAGAGCATAACAAAAAAAATTGCAGAAGAGGGAACAGTTTGGTGGTTTGAAACGGGCTTCCCAGAAACCCCTCCGGACCTCCCTTTTCCAAAGGGAGGAGAGGTTACTTACGGAAGTTCGATGAATCGTGAGGCCTTTTCCCCCTTTGAAAAAGGGGGATGGAGGGGGATTTGAATCCTGCGGTACTGCAGTCGATGTTCTGAAGAAAAGAATTTAGAAAGCGCCTACGCTCTGTCTTTGTAAAGAAGCAGGTGACGGTTTAGGCTTTCGAGATTTGCTCGAGAAGGTCTGGGAAGAAAATGGAGAAGAAGGAAAAGCCGATACCAAAGCTCAAACTTATTCAGGGCGGGCGTCGATCGGAGGTCTCTTTTGGTTCAGTCCGGATCACTGCCGCGCCCGAAACACACCCCCCTTTCCCGGTGGAGGCGGTCGTCTTCGAAGAGGACACCTATCTTGTCCTGAGCGCCGACTGGAAAAAAATCGAATCGGAGGATCACCCCGTTGTGATCCTGACCGAAGCCTTTGGAATGGAACCGGAGGAGCCTGGAAGGGTTTTGGTTTACGAGGGATCGCCCCTCCGTTTCCTGGCGGTCGTCCACGACCTCGATCGAGCCCCCTCGTGGAGAGAGGAATGGGTCCGAAAGGCTCTGGAGAATGCCTTCCAGGAGGTCGAGGGCCGAGGAATTCGGTCGATAGCCCTTCCCTTTTTAGGAACCAAGCATGGTTCGCTGGAGAAGAGGCGCTTCGTCGGCCTTCTCGTTGATTTCCTGAAAAAAAATCCCTTTTCTCATCCCCTGCGGATTTGGCTGGCCATGCCCGGGGACACGGGGGGTGAAATCATCGAGTGGCTTGAAGCGGATCGGAAGAAAGGCTGAATATCGGAGTCCTTGTCTTCGTTTCTCCCAGGGCTCCGTAGATAGCGGCCAGGAGCTGCTGGTTGTCGATGGGTTTCTGGAGGAAAGCATCGGCCCCGGCCTCCAGGACCCGGTCCCGGTGAATCGATGCATCGGCTGCGGTCATGATGATAATCGGGACCTGAGCCAGGTGGAGGTGGGACTGCAGCCGGGTCATGGTCAGGTAGCCATCCCCCCCGGGCAGACCGATGTCCAGAAGAATCAGGTCGGGCTTGATCTTGAGAGCCAGCTGTATTGCGAGGACTGCATCAGGGGCTAATTTAACGTCAAATCCGATGGATGTCAGCCGGACCCGCAACGCTTGAAGGAGTTCTTGATCGTCGTCGATGATCAGTATTTTTTTCCCCTTGGCCTCGATGGGTGTCTTCTTGGGGGATTCCTGCTTCGGGTTTTTGAGGGCAGGCTTTTCACCCAAGGCCTTCTGGATTGCGGCCAGAAGATGGCGGTTGTCAAAAGGTTTCTGGAAGAAACCCTCCGCCCCTGCCTCAAGAGCCTTTTTCTCGTGGGTGATTGCATCCCGGGCGGTTATGACCAGGATGGGAATATGAGGCTGGGGCATCAAGGTCCGCAGCCGGGCCATGGTCATATAGCCATCTCCACCGGGCAGGCCGATGTCCAGAAGGATCAGGTCGGGCTTTTCCTCTTGGGCCATGGTGATTGCCGTAGGGCCGTCCGGGGCAAAGAGGACATGATAACCGTTGGCCCGCAACCAGACCTTCATCCCGTAGACCAAATCTTTGTCATCGTCCACCAGAAGGATCTTCTTCCCCATTACCTTGCCTCCTCTTCTTGAAAGGCCTTGCGAATCCGATCTTTGATACTCCAGGTCAGGTCCTTCACGAACGAATTTTCCGGAAGGCCGTCTCTCATAGGAGGAATCTCAAAGACCTGCGAAGTGATGGCCGCCTCCAACCCTGCGTCCTGAAGTTTCTGGTAACCGCCGACCTGCTCCTGAATCCGCTGCTGAAGGATTTCGGAACCTTTCTTGTTGGCAAAGGCGATAATAAAGAAATATTCTTTCCATTTGGTTGGGGCCATTCGGGGCAGCAGGAAATCCTTGTCGATCAGGGTGCAATGCTTCAGGATGGTTCCCACTTCCCAGAGGATCCCGTCATCCGTTTTGGTCAGGTCCCGCTTGGAGGGGGAGAAGACCTCCACGGTGATGAGGGCGACGGACCCTAGTTTCAGGTTCCTGGAGTGGAGGATGGGGGCCAATTGCTGCGGCAGGGAAAAGATGGGCAAAGTGAAGAAGAAGGTGCTTCCCTTGTCTTTTTCGCTTTCCACCCAGATCTGCCCCCCGTGGCGGGAGACCAGCTCTTTGCTAATAAAGAGGCCCAGACCTAAACCTTTGCGGCTCAGGGGGGCCGAGTCCTTGACCTGATACATGGAATCGAAAATCTTATGGCAGTCCTCCTCACTGATCCCGCACCCCGTATCGGCTACGGCCACCTGGATAAAGTGGGGGTCTTGCGGGAATAGCTCCGCGTGAACCGTAATACTCCCGCCCTGCGGAGTAAATTTTATGGCATTGTCGATGAGGTTCATGAGGACCTGGCGGAAGCGGTTGGGATCGGCGTAGGCCAAAGGCAGGTCATCGGGGACCGATTCCGACAAGGTTATTCTTTTTCCCGCGGCGGCAATCCGCAAGGCGCCGAGGGTCTCGGTAATCAATTCATCGAGAGGAGTCAACTGGGGCTGAAGGCTGAGCTTCCCCGTTTCCGCCCGGGTCACCTCCAGCAAATCTTCGATCATCTTGCGAAGCTGGTTGACGTTCCTCAGGATGATCTCCAAATACTCGTTCTGCTCCGGGGAGAGGTCCCCTCCCAGACGATCCAAAAGGATGGTCACAAATTGGTGAATCACGGCCAGGGGGGATCGAAGCTCATGGGACACGTGGGACAAAAATTGGTCTTTAATCTTCAGCTGCTGCTGGCGTCCGCGGTCCAATTCAGTGAGCAGGCGGTGCCGTTCGATGGCGTACCGCACGGCCCGCACCAGGGTAGGCCCATCGACCCGGCCTTTCACCAGATAATCCTGCGCACCCTGATGGACGGTTTTGATGGCGAGGCTCTCGTCGGCATGGCCGGTTAAAACTACGATGGGGGTGTCGTGGGCCTGAGCATAGGCCTTGGCCAGGGTCTCCTGTCCATGGCTGTCGGGAAGGGAAAGGTCCAGGAGAATGGCATCAAAGGTATCTTCCCGGAGGCGTTTCAAGGCGTCCCCCAGAAGAGCCACTTGGACCCAGTCAAATTGCACGGAAGGTACTCCCAAAAGCATCTCCCGGAGCAGTTCCGCGTCGTAGGGATTGTCTTCTACCAAAAGGACTTTAATGGACGGTTTCATTTTTCTTTTTCTACCGGGGCGGCAATTTCACAACGGTCAGCCAGAAATCTTCTATCGATTTTACCACTTTTAAAAATTGATTGAAGTCCAAAGGTTTGGTTATATAGCAGTTGGCGTGTAGGTCATAGGTATGGATAATATCCTCCTCTGCCTGGGAGGTGGTGAGAATAACGACAGGGATCCTCTTCAGCTTGGGGTCGTTTTTGATCTCCCGGAGCACATCCCGGCCGTTCTTTTTGGGCATATTCAGGTCGAGTAGAATCAGGTCCGGACGAACGGCGTGTTGGTATTGTCCCTTGCCCTGCAAGTAAGAGACAGCCTCTTCCCCGTCCTTGACCACGATCAGGTGATTTCTCACCCGGCTGTCCTTGAGCGCCTCAACCGTCAGTTCGATATCATCGGGGTTGTCCTCGACCATCAGGATTTGAATGGGTCGTCCGCCCTTCGTATAATTCATGAACAATTGCCTCCTGGGTCGGGGA
>DASPRR010000340.1:0-3843 GCA_035624375.1 Thermodesulfobacteriota bacterium
GACAAGGCCACACTGGAAACCCTGACCAAACTTCAATGCTGGGTGGATTACCAGCCCCTTGAGGAGTACGAACGGCTCATGGGCAAAAGTGAAGCCGCCGTCTCCCCCTTGATCAAACTGGCCAAGATCCTGGATGAGAAATAAGTTCGTGGATGGACCGGAAAGGAGTGATTATGAAGAGTCGAAGAAGGTTGCCTTGCGCTGCCTTCCTGGTAGTGATTTCTTTTTTGGCGGGCGGTCAAGCCATGGGGGCAGAGACTTTTCCCGGTAAGCCCCTGGAACTCGTCGTCCCCTATGCCGCGGGGGGCTCCACGGATGTGATGTGCCGGACGCTGGTGGCCCGGGCCGCACCCTTTCTGAATAATCAGCCGGTGATCGTGGTGAATAAGGCCGGGGCAGGGACCGTGGCCGCGTCCAAATATGTTTTGGATGGCAAAAGCGACGGCTACACGCTTTATTCAACGTCCACCTCGAGCATGATGATCGCCCCGGTGGTGAATAAGGGTGGCTATTCCTGGAAGGATTTTTCGGGAATTGCCCAGGTCATGCTGGGGGCCGATGCCTTCTGGGTGAGAACTGATTTTCCCTACAACACGATTGAAAAGTTCATCGAGTACGCCAGGCAAAATCCGGGGAAGATCAAATATTCTTCACCCGGGGTGGGAACCACCAACCACCTGGCCATGGAAGGTTTTGCCGCGGCCAAGGGTTTTGTGATCAAGCACATTCCCACAAAGGGTGACGCCGAGGCAGTCACCGCCATCCTCGGGGGGCATGTGGTTGCCGCCGCAGGCAATGCCATTACCTACCAGCCCCATGGCGATGCGGGAAAAATCAAATGCCTGGCCCAGTTCGGCGGGGTCCGGGACAAGGCTTTTTTGCCCCATATTCCCACCTTCAAGGAAATGGGAATGGATGTGGTCGTTGATCTCTGGCGCTGGATCGTGGTTCCCAAGGCAGTCCCTCCAGAAAGAGTCAAGACCTTAGCCGATGCCTTCCAGAAGGTTCTCCAGGACAAGGAGACCCTGGCGGCCCTAGAAAAAATCCAGTGCCCGGTTTCTTACGTTCGGCCGGAGGGCTACGAAAAGGTCATGCAGGACAGCGAGGCCACCATTCTGCCCTTAATCAAACTAACGAAACTGGATAAATAACCCGCAGGGCGGCAGAGTCGCAACCAAATCACCCCGTCCCTACCCTCCCCCCTCGAGGGGGAGGGTTAGGGTGGGGGGATGCTTTTTGCTTAGAAAGAATTTCAGATACTGAATATTAGTAGCACAGAGCCGGGGCAGGGCAAAATTTATGAATGGGAAAATTGGAATGAAAAAGGAGAAACCAGAAAAGGAAATGAGTCCGGGGAAAAAAAGGAAGGCGAAAGTCATTCTCATTCAGGAGAAATGGTGCAAAGGTTGCGGCATCTGCGTAGAATTCTGCCCCGGGAAGGTTTTTTCGTCCCAACCGGGCCAGGTTCCCTCGGTTGCCCGCCTGGGTGATTGCACGGTGTGCCGCTTATGCGAGATGCGCTGTCCGGATTATGCCGTGTCCGTTGAGGAGGTGAGCGGGCCATGAAGGGAAACGAACGTTTGATGATGGGCAACGAGGCCTGTGCCGAAGGGGCGATTGCTGCCGGGGTTCGATTTTTCGCCGGATACCCGATCACCCCGGCCTCGGAAATTGCTGAAATCATGTCGGTCCGCCTCCCTCAGGTGGGTGGATGTTTCATCCAGATGGAAGATGAGCTGGCGAGTATCACTGCGGCCACGGGAGCCTCCCTGGGGGGCATGAAGGCCATGACCGCGTCGAGTGGACCCGGTCTCTCTCTAAAACAGGAAGGGATCGGCTGCGCCGCGATCATGGAAGTTCCGGTAGTAGTGATTAATGTGCAAAGGGGAGGTCCGGGAATCGGGAATATACAACCCTCCCAGGGGGATGTGATGCAGGCCCGGTGGGGCTCTCATGGAGGTCCCCAGTTGATCGCCCTGGCCCCGTCATCGGTGAAGGAATGCTTTGACCTGACCGCCAAAGCGGTGAACCTCGCGGAGCGATTCCGGGTTCCGGTGATTGTCCTTTCGGACGCTTCGGTGGGGCACATGCGGGAAAAAATTTCGGTTCCCGATTCCGTGGAAGTGGTCAACCGCAAACGGCCCACGGTTCCCCCCGACAAATATCTCTCCTATGATACGGATGAACCCGACGGCGTACCCCCCCTAGCCGATTTGGGGACGGAATACCTCTGTCATATTACCAGCTTTATGCACCACAAAAACGGATTCCCCGCCTGGACCGATTTGAAGGTGACCGATGCCCTGGTGAAACGCCTGGCCAACAAGATTCTCTGGCACCAGGAGGAAATCATCGCCTTGGAAAGGTATCTGCTCGAAGATGCGGATATCGCCCTGGTGGCTTATGGGTCCACGGCTAGGCCGGCCAAAGCGGCCGCAGCCATGGCCAGAAAAAAGGGGATTCGGGCCGGCCTGTTGAAGCTCATGACCCTCTGGCCTTTCCCGGGAGAAGAGATCAGAAAAATCTCCGAAAAAGCAAGAACCCTCATGGTCCCGGAACTGAATATGGGCCAGATCGTGGGAGAGGTCGCACGGTGGGCCTGTGGAAAATCAAGGGTAGTGGGCATCAATCGGGTCGATGGAGCATTGCTCACCCCGGAAGAAATCTTGGCCCGGTTAGAGGAGGATAAATAAATGGCCAAGTCCAAATCTCAGACTGCACTACTTTCTCAGTATTTCCGGCAACAAATCCTGCCCACCACGTGGTGTACAGGATGCGGCATCGGGACCATTATGGGATCCATCGTTCGGGCCATTGAAGCCACGGAGATTGCTCCTCACCGCTTTGTGTTTGTGACCGGGATTGGCTGTTACGGGCCCGCAGGACAATACATCCGGATTAGCGACCTTCACGCTCTACACGGGAGAACCCCTTCTTACGCCACAGGCCTGAAGCTGGCCAACCCCGAGGTCTACCCCATCCTACTGATGGGTGATGGGGATGCGGCTTCCATCGGGGGCAATCATTTGATCCACGCCGCCCGTCGGAATATCGACGTGACTGCGATTGTGATGAATAACCATAATTACGGCATGACCGGGGGCCAGTATTCACCCACCACCCCCCAGCAAGTTCCAGCATCGACCGCTCCCTATGGGATGGTGGAACGTTCCTTTGACCTCTGCAAAGTCGTACAGGCGGCGGGGGCGACCTTCGTGGCCCGAACGACGGTTTATCATGTAAGCCAGATGGTCAATTTCCTCACCAGGGCGATCCTGCATAAGGGATTTTCCTTTGTGGAAATAGAAAGCCAGTGCCCGACCTATTTCGGCAGGTTTAGTAAAAGAGGGTCTCCTGTCGCCATGCTCAAGTGGCAAAAGGAGAACTCCGTTCCTGTCGAAAAGGCGGGGGGAATGAAGCCGGAGGAACTGGAAGGAAAAATTATTACCGGTATTTTTGTAGAAGAAAAACGCCCCGAGTACGTGGAGGACTATTATCGCCTCATTGCCAAGGTGAAGGAAAAAATATCTGCTTAGGCTTAAAATCTGGAAAGGGAATATAAACTTAGCTCTTTTGAATTGCCTTCTCAAATCCCCCCTCCGCCCCCCTTTTTCAAAGGGGGGAACGGGGGGGATTTCTGCAGATGCCTTGCTCAAAAAAAGGTGTAGAGAAATATGGTGGCTTTTCTCGAAGAGCTAGAGTGATATGAAAGAGAGAAACCAATGAAGACCGAGGTACGACTCAGCGGCTCGGGGGGGCAGGGGATGATCCTGGCCGGTATCATTTTAGCCGAGGCTGCCGGCATTCACGATGGGAAGAATGTGGTCCAGACCCAATCGTACG
>DASPRR010000345.1:0-6393 GCA_035624375.1 Thermodesulfobacteriota bacterium
CCAGCAGGAGGCCATTAATGGTCAGTTGAAGAATGGTTTCCAAGATCGAATGCTCCTAAAAGGCTGGATAGAAAGATATCGAGAAAGATAGACCTTGCCCTAACCAAGCGACTGACAATGCCAGCGTGGAGGCAATTCATGAATTGCCCCAACGCCATCCTAAGAATTCCCAGTCTACTTTTTCTTTCGCTCTTCCCAGGTGGGGTAAGGCAAAATCACCGGTACCCGGCCTCTTTGGCATCGTCAGGCCAGGCGCAATGCAGCTTTCTATCCCTCCATTGTTCTACGAACCAGAGGGCGCGCATGTTCTGCCCGGCGTTTATCTGATCGGGGGGAACGAATTTCACCCCCCAGCCGATGGGGGTCTTTCCCTTGGGGATGTCCGTGGCTTCCGCGGCCTTGCGGATCGCTTCCGCATCCATAGAGTTCGCCCTTTTGATCGTATCCCAGAGAACCCAGGCCCCGGTGTAGTTGCCAAAAGGATGGGGGGACCCGATGGGCTCTTTCCACACTTTTTCGTAGGTCTTCATGAAGGCCTCCAGGCCCCAGGCAAATTTCTTGTTGAGCGTGGTGCTCGGCCATCCCGAGCAGAGAATCCCGTTCACATCATCGCCAATGGCATCGGCCAGGGCTTTGGTGTTATGCCCCACCCCAGTCCCCACGAACACCTTCACGTTGAAATCCATCTGCTTGGACTGGCGGGAAAGGAGAATAGCGTCGTTGACGTAACAGGTGGGGATGAGGACATCGGGCTTCTTGGCCTTAAGACGCAGGATGAGGGAAGAGAGGTCTTTGGTATTGGCATCGTAGAATTCATAGGCCACCAGCTGGGCTCCTTCCGCTTCCACCATCCCCTTGGCGGTTTTGCTAACCGAGGTCCCGTAGAGGGAATTTTCCCCGATCACCGCAACCTTCAAATCTTTGGCCGCGATTTTCAGCATTCTCGGAGCCACTACCACGCCGAAATAAGAGGCTGCCTTGGCTAGGTCTTCGGCATTGGGGCAAATGCGGAAGATATACTTGTAACCCCGCTTGGTTATATCGTCGCCCACGGACCCCGTTTCCCAGTAGACGACTTTATTCTTCTCGGCGATGGTCGAGGCAGCATAGCTCCTAGGACTGGAAAAAGTCCCCAGGATCACGCTCACCTTCTCCACCGAAATCAACCTCTCCGCCTCGCTCACCGCAGCCTTGGGGTCCACCGCATCCCCCTTCAAAAATTCAATCTGCTTGCCGAGGAGACCTCCTTTTTCATTTTGTTCTACCCGGGCCACCTCGAATCCTTTGAAGACCTCGTTGCCTTCATAGGCCAGGGGACCGCTGAAGGGCAGGAGCACTCCGATTCTGACCTTGTCCTGGGCAAAAGCCGGCGCCGTGCAGAAAGCTAAAAGAGCAACCAGAATGATCAACCCTTTACCCACTTTCCTTACCTTCGACTTAACCATGGCTTTTCTCCTTTCCTCGGGATTATGGAAGCGGATAGAAAACATCCCTTTCCTCTTGTTATTCCTTTCTGGGATAAAAGCGAGAATCTTCAGCCCTCTAATTTAAGGTGCTTCTGGGCGGTTTTTCCCAGAAGGAGTTCGATCTCCCCCTCCGTAAAAGTAATCCCCTCCGGGGCCTCCCGGGGGAGGTTGCGAATCATCTTGGCCCATTGTTTGTTAGGCAGATTATAGAGACGGAATGAAGGGCCGTCCGTGGCAAAGAGTATGTTATCCGGCCCGACCAGGTGCATCATCTCCCGGAGGGTCTTGACAAACGTCGGGTAATGGCGGATGGCATTCTGTTGCCACCCGGAGATGTCGGTAATGAGGTTAGTCCGCTTGGCGATCATGGAGGCCAGTTCCTGCCACCAGCCGAAACCCATATGGGCGGCGATGAGGGTCATATCCGGGAAATCCAACGAGACATCATCCAAATAGATGGGTTGGGTATATTTGTTCCGGAAGGGGGGAATGGTCGAGCCGGTGTGAAAGAGAACCGGGACTCCCAAATCCGAAGCCTTCCGATAAAGAGGATAACAGAATTCCTCATTGGGATAAAACCCTGCCGCAGGGTCGAGCTTCAGCCCTTTCATTCCCCAGTGTTTGACCCCCCGTTCGAGGACCTCCGCGGCATTCGGGCGACGGGGATCGACCCCTGCATAGGCGAAGATTCGGCCGGAATATCGCTTGGCCACGGCGGCGTAACTTTCATTGATTTCTTCAACCGAGACCTTCGCCTCTCCCAGCTCGATTCCCAGGTCCAAAGGAACAATAATCGTCTTGTCGATTCCGGCTTCATCCATCTCTCGAATCAGGACGCGGCCATCCTGGTCCCAGTAAGCCGGAAACAAGGTTTTCTTCACGGTTTCCACGGTGAGGTCTTCCCCCCGGGTTCGTTTGCGCACCGTACAGACCCTCTGGGCCATGCCGTTCCAGAAGGCTTCGGGCAACCAGTCTTCGATCCATAGATGGGCGTGGGAATCGATAATCATTCTGCCCTCCCTCCTTTTATTGGTTGGTCTTCAAAATGACTTTCAAGGCGTTTCTGTTCAGGACGGCTTCAAAGCCTTCCTTTGCTTGCTCCAGGGGAAGCACCCGCGAAATCAGAGGAGCCAGGTTGATCTTCCGGGCGGCCACCAACTTCAACACTCGGTCCCAGTCCAGGGAAGCTCCGCCGTAGCTTCCCTTGATGGTCTTCATCTGCCGGACCATTTGGTGGGTGGCATCCACGGGAATGGGTCCGGGATAGATCCCCACGAGGATCATCTCTCCGGCTTTGCGCACCATCTGAAGTCCGGGGACTGCAGCGGCGGGCGAGCCGCTTACCTCAAATACCACGCCGGCCCCCAGCCCTTCGGTCAGGTCCATGATCTTTTTTAGGGAATCCTCGTTTTCGCCGATCAGGGTGAAATCGGCGCCCAATGTTTCAGCCACCCGGAGCCTTGGGCGATCCGCTTCCAGGCCGAAGACCCCCACCTTCCCCGCCCCCAGGGCTTTACACATCTGGAGGATCAGAAGGCCGATGGGGCCGGGTCCGAGGATCACGACAACATCGCCCGGGTAGAAATGGGCAAGTTCCACCGCCCCCAAGGCCACGGCCGCAGGTTCGGTCATGGCCGCTTCTTCCTGGGTCACCCCGGGCGGAATCCGATGCAGGCAATCTTCGTGCACCACCACATACTCGGCCATGGCTCCGTTCCGCTCCAGACCGATTCGGCCGAAGGAGGTTCGCAAAGCGCAAAGGATCCCCTTCCCCTGCTTGCAGAAAAAACACTTCCCGCAGATTCTTCCCGTCTCGCTGGTCACTTTTTCTCCGCTCCGGAAGGAACCGCCTCGGGATTCCATAATCTGTCCGGCGAATTCATGGCCCAGGGTCAAGGGGAAATATTTGGACAGGAAATCATAACCGGGGGTCCATTCGTAAATGTGGATGTCGCTCCCGCAGATTCCCACGGCCTCGACCCGGACCAATACTTCCCCCGGCTGGGGCCGGGGGGGCTCTACCTCCCGGACCTCGATTCCCGGAGAAGGGGAAGATTTAACGATCGCTTTCATCAGACCTTTCTCCTCTTTTTCGGCGGGGGGGCGCTGGATTTTCGAATCACAAGTTCCACGGGAAGGACAATGTGCTTGGGCGTAAATCTCCTGCCCTGGATCATCTTGAGAAGCATGTCTGCGGCCCGATAACCCATCGTCTGAAAAGGCTCACGGAGAGTGGTTAAAGGCGGGTCGGTCATGGATGCGGAGGGAACGTCTCCGAACCCGATCAGGGAAACCTCCTCCGGAACGCGCACCCCCGAATCCTTCGCCGCACGCAGCACTCCCAGGGCACTGAAGTCATTCATGAGCAGGAGGGCCGTCGGGCGATTTTCAAGGGCCAGAAGCTTCTTCATTTCCACGTAACCCCCCTCTTGGGTGAAATCGTATTCGATCACCCAATCTTCCCGGAAGGGAAGGGAGTGCTTTTTCATCGCCTGTTGAAATGCATCCCGCCGTTCGATGCTGTATTTGGAATTCATCGGCCCCCGGAAGAGGGCAATGTCCCGATGTCCCAACTGGGCGAGATGACGGATGGCCTGCCGAACGCCATCGTAGTTATCTCCGTCGACGCTTGGAACATCTGGCTTCAGAGGGTCTCCGGGGATCAGCACCATCGGGATTCTGCTCTTACGAGCGTGGGCCACGCCCGGGTCTTCGATCCGGTTGGCCAGGACGATAATTCCTGCCGCCAAGCAGGAATGATACATCCGGGCATAATCTTCCTCCCGCAGGAAGGAAAGGACGAGATATTGGCCGCTTTCGTTGGTTTTTTCCCCGATCCCCTTGAGGATCTCCGCGTAGTATGGATTGGAAAAGGCGAACTCCGACGTGCGGGGGATCACGATCCCCAGGGCATGGGGCTTTTGGGCCACTAGGCTGCGGGCGGAGAGGTTTGGAAAATAGTTCAGGCGCCGGGCAATGGCCTGGATCCTTTCCCGAGTCTCCGGGCCCACCCCGTCTTCGCCGTTGATGGTACGGGAAACGGTGGCGATGGAGACCCCCGCCTGCCGGGCGATATCCTTAATGGTTGGCGCCATACAGCCTTTTACTTTTTCTGCTGGGATTTATGCAGGCCCAGTTCCCGGATCATGGCTTCGCTTTCTTTGTATCCAACTTCCACCAGGTTTTTGTATTCCTCCGGGGTTTTGAAAGCTGGCGGAATATAGATCTTGTTCATGATCTCGATGAATTCCGGATCATCCATGGCCTTCTTAAAGGCTTCCCGCAGCTTGTCCATGGCGGGTTTGGGAACCCCCTTGGGCGTGCCCAGCGCGAGCCAGGAGTTTACGTCGAATTTATAACCCAGTTCCTTAGCGGTGGGGACATCTGGCACCCACGGCCAACGGATGTCGGAGAAAGAGGCCAGAAGGCGAAACCTTCCGGCCTTGATGTAAGAGACCACATCTCCTGGGTTCTGGGAGACGATGTCTACGTGTCCGCCCAGGCAGGCCGCCACCGCAGCCGGAGTCTCCTTGAAGACCACCGGCTCCCACTTGATTCCTTCGGCTTTGGCCAGATAAACCATCCCGAAGTTATTCGGCGTGGGTAATCCAATCAGGCTGTATTTGACTTTACCGGGGTTCGCCTTGGCGTATTGTACCAAATCCTTGAGAGTCTTGAATTGGGAATCGGAGCGGGCGACAGGCCCGTACATGTAACGGCCGTACCCCATGATGTATTCAAAATCCTTCAAAGGATCATAAGGGAGATCGTTCATGTGAGGGGCAAAAGTCAGCGGGCCGTAAGTGGTTACCCCGATCGTGTAGCCATCCGGCTTCGAGGCAGCTATGGCCGCCATGCCCACGGTTCCCCCTGCACCGGCCCGGTTCACCACGGCAACGGGTTGTCCCAGAGCCTTCTCGGCCTTTTTCGCCAGTGCACGGGCGCTCAGGTCCGCCCCTCCTCCCGCCGAGTAGTTGGCGATCAAGGTTATGGGCCTTTCCGGATATTCCGCCCAGACCTGGCTTCCCACGCCGGTCAGCGTTACCGATGCCAGAAACGCCAACAGGAATCTTCTTTTCATTTCTCTCCTCCCTCCTGATGAAAGTTGATGGGTGAATCGGATTATTTCTTGATGGGGAACCCAAATCAGCCATTCAACCCGTTTTTCTCACCACTCACCACGCAACCTTGAGCATTGCCCATTGCCCATTGATTATTGTTATTACTCTGCCATTGCCGGCCTCTTCTTCCCCAGCCAAGGTAGAAAAGGGGAAATGACCAGCAGGAGGGCGACCCCGATTCCGACGGCCGAGATCGGCCGAGTGAAGAAAATAGAAAAATGCCCGTCGGACATGGTTAGGGACTGACGCAGAGACATTTCCAGCAAGGGGCCAAGGACATATGCGAGAACCAGAGGGGCTCCCTCATACTCGAATTTCTTCATCAGGTAGCCAAAGACCCCGAAAACGATCATGATGAGGACGTCCATGACGCTGTAGTTGATGCTATAGGCGCCGATCAGGCAGAATAGCAGGATCAAAGGAAAGAGGATCCGGTAGGGGACCTTCAGCACCTGCACCCACAAGCCGATCAAGGGCAGATTCAGGAGGAGGAGCATGCCGTTGCCCACGTACATGCTGGTCACCACTCCCCAGAAAAGGTCGGGATGACTCTGGAGGAGCATGGGACCGGGCTGCATGCCGTGAATGAGGAGGGCCCCGAAGAGCATGGCCATGACCACATTCGCGGGGATTCCCAGAGTCAGAAGGGGGATGAAGGCACCGCCAGTGGCCGCGTTGTTGGCCGTCTCCGGCGCGGCCACACCCTCGATGGCCCCCTGTCCGAACCGCTCGGGGGTCCTGGAGACCTTTTTCTCCAGGGCGTAAGAGACAAAGGAAGAGATCAAGGCTCCTCCTCCAGGGAGGAT
>DASPRR010000349.1:0-2576 GCA_035624375.1 Thermodesulfobacteriota bacterium
GGCCTCCGGTTTGGTGATCTCCCGCCCCATGCCGTTTTCCACGGCGTACCGCCCGAGAGTGCCGAAATGCAGGCAGTTTTCTGTCGGGTGCTGGCAGTCGGGGGAGTTGGGGTCCAGGTTTTTCCGGTGCCTGCAGGGACAGACGCTAACCGTAAAATACTTCTGCTCGTCCAGGAACCGGGCCACGTCTTCGTAGGGGAGGACCTGGCGGGGGTCCTCGACGGTCTTCCCGATGGGCACCGTTCGCAATCCCCTGGTTTGCACTCCCGAATACTGTTCGAAAAACCCGTGGTAGTAGTACTGATTCACCAAAGGGGCCAGTCCTCTGCTTTTTTCGTCCTTCTTACCGCCCCAAAATAGGCTGCGCAGGAAGACAAAAAAGGAATCATTCAGGCTGTAGCGGACCGTCTGTCCCGCGGCGTTCCGGAAGACAAATCCCTTTTGGGCGAGTCGGTCTATTTGGGAACCCAGGGCAGTGGGTTCCATCCCTTTCGCGGCTGCCAGCTCCTCAAGGCTCCTCCCTGAAAAGGGCATGCCCGTCAGGAGATCGGCTTCTTCCGGCGTGTAGCAGGTTTGAATCAAGGGGAGAAGTTCGGCCGCCGGGGGGAGCCCCCACCAGGTCTGGTTCAGCCAATCGATGAACTGTCGGTACCCATCCTTTTGGCCCATGAGATTTTCTTTCCTCCTATCCAGAGGTTCAAGAACCCGACTGCCGCCATTGATCTGCCCCTGCCGCCCGGGCAGCGTCGGCTGCTGTAAGGTCATTCAGCCTCACGAGTTTTCCCCGGACCAATTCGATATGCTGCTTCAGGTCGTAGGCTTCGTGAAAAAAAGCCAGAGGAACGTGAACATCGTTCACCTCGGCCTCGATCTTGTCCAGCCTCGTCCGGTACTCCCCAGTGCGCTCCGGTTTCGGACTCTCCTGCACTTCCAGTTCCAGGTCTTTGAGCTCTCCGTACCAGTAGAAGAATTTCCGCCGGTTCCGCCAGGAGTAGAACCAAGGCATGATTCGGATGAGAGGGATTAAAACCGCCGCCGTCGGAACCAATAGCAGGACCAGTCGGTCCACGAAGGTGGCAACCCAAAAAGGGAGGTAATCGAACAACAACGGTCGCCCGGATTTGTAAAATCGCTCGGCCCGGTCGCTTAACGGAAAGTCCTGGGCCTTGGGCGATGGAAACTCTCCAGCCTTGTGTACCCATCCTCCGCCGCTGTGAACCTCGGAGGCCGCGTCCAGGAGTAGATACACCAGAGCCGGGTGAAGGGTATCGCGTGCCACGAGGTTGGTGGTGACGGCTAGAAGGTGCACGTCCGCCGGCGGCTTTTTTCTCGCCAGGTCCAACAGCCCCGCGGGTAAGATGACGTGAGAAAGGGCCGGGAAAAGGCGGGTATAGGCCTCGGCTTGGCTGAAGCTTAGAAGCCTAACCCCCTCTTTATGCAGGAGTTCCTGCACCGTGGGACTGTCCGCCGTGCCAAAGATCATGACCGCATCGATTCTCCCTTCCACGAGCTCCTTGGCCGCGGCCGGGTTGGCCAAGTCCAGCAGAGAAGTGGATGCATCCGCGGCCTTGCTCGCCTCCAGCAGGTCGACGGCGAATTTCTTCACCCCGCTCCCCTCCGGCCCGATGTTGATCTTCTTCCCTTTGAGGCGGGAGAGGTCGTCGTACCTTTCAGGGCTTCGGTAGAACACCCAGAGGGGGTTGTAGAATAAGGCCCCCAGGGAAAAAAGATTCGGCGCCTCTGACCGGGAACCGGTCCCGCCTTGGACAAAACCCACGTCCACCTTAAAGGATGGATCCCGGAGTCGTCTCAAGTTCTCAACCGAACCCGAAGAGGGGAGCAATTCCAGGCGGACTTTCTCACGGCCGAGGATTTGCCGATACCACTCGGCATAGATGGCGTAGCTGCCTCCTTCCATACCGGTGGTCATAATGACGGTCCTGGGCGGGGCCGGCTCGATAAAATAATTGACCACGGCGAGGACGACCACTCCCACCAGGACCGCGGTAACCACCATCGCTAGGTGTTCCCGGAACGGTTCTTTCGCGACCCTTCTGCGGCTGATCTTTTCCTGTTGGCCCATCGTTCCCTTTACTGGGTCCTAAAGGTTTTCCCTCCGCAAGGAAAACCCTCTCACATATTCTCCCTTTGTTTGAGAAAAAAGTTTTTCTTGCCTTCCCACATCTCCCGGCCCAAACCTACATTCCTCAAGGCACACACCATTAGGTGTAAAGAGCCCGCTTCTCCTCGTCCAGAGTTAGCATGTACGTTTCCCCTTCTTCGGGGGAAACCCTGTGGAGGGACCCGTCCAGCCGCTGGATGATCACCCCCGTGGAGGTCAAGACTCGGAAGTTTTCCTTTCGGTCGGCCAGGTCCGGCCAACAGAGGAGTTGGCAATTCCCGCAGGTGAGGTACAGATTGGACCGCATGAGAACATGGGGGAAACCCCCTTCCATCCTGGGCCGTCGATCATAGGCCTTGATTCCCTTGATCATGGCCTCCCGGAAGGCCCCGTCTTCCTTAGGGATGAAGAATCGGCCGGGCGACCAGGTGGACCACTTCTTCGAGGGATGGAG
>DASPRR010000363.1:0-6392 GCA_035624375.1 Thermodesulfobacteriota bacterium
GTTGCCAGTTCCAGAACTCTCAGTCCGGATAAGGGGTTTGATTTTTTCTCATCCATGTTGATTCGTATAAGGTCTTTATCCGATCATGGGCTTTTGGCGGAGTTTGTACTATTAAGGGTTCCCCTAGCGGAATGGGAAAATTCGGATCAAAAAAATGTCTTTATGAACGCTTGTCCCAGGCCGGCATAGGGTACAAGAGCTTGCCGCCCGCTGCTTTAGGGGGCCAGAGAGTCACCTTCTCACCTTTCTGCCACTGGAAGACAATCATATCCTGGTAGCTCTGGTGGATGGCGCCAAAACTATTCTTAAAAAACTTTAGGGGACCAAAAGGAGTCATCGTGTCCGTGGCTTCCAAAGCGGTGATCAATTTCGCTTTGTCCGTTGTGCCAGCCTTGTTCATGGCCGTGGTCAAGGTGATCAGGGCAACATAGTTGAAGGCCGACCACCACTGGGGATCCTTGTTAAACCTCCGCTTGTATTCGGCTACCCAATCCTCCGTCCTGGGGTAGAATTGCGGGTATTGCCCAGAGGCCGGGAACTTGGCAGTTGGGATCCAGACTTCAAGGCCGCAGACGTATTCTGCGTCTTGCTGCAGAGAGGCTCCGAATTCGGGCAGACCCACCCCCGCAGAATCTACGAGCATCTTAGGGGAAAATCCTAACTCTTTGGCCTGTTTGGTTATGAGAATGGAATCGCCGGCATAGCCAATCCAGTAAAATATGTCGGGCTTCGCTCCCTTGATTTTGGTAACGAGGGAAGAATGGTCCAGAGCTCCACTTTTAAAAGGTTCAAAGGTGACCAATTCAAAGCCCAGTTGGGTCAAATATTCCTTCGCCACCCTGGAATGGTCCACCCCGTAAGATGTGTCTTCATAGGCCAGAGCGATTCGTTTAGGTTTCGGCTGGATGCTGTTCAAGAATTCAGCGATATTTTTTTGGTAATCCGGTGACCTGGGAAGGAGCATAAAAAGCCAGGGTTCTTTTCCATACATTCGATCAATTTTCGTTGTGGCCCCACCTTGAAGCAGAAAAAGGGGTTCGTATTTTTTCACCGCAGCCAGGACAGCAAGGGCTTCCGTGCTGGAATAAACACCGGTTAGGGCCACCACTTTTTCCCGCATAATTAGGCGTTCGGCCGCAGAAACTGCTGTCGAGGGGTCTCCCTTACTGTCCTCCAGAGCCAACTCCACTTTCTTTTTGAGAACGCCGCCGGCCGCATTGATTTTTTCCATGGCCATTTCAATCCCTCGCTTCGCTTCATCTCCCCAGAGAGCAGTTATGCCCGTGAATGGCTGGATAACCCCGATCTTCACGGACTCTGCGGCCAAAACAGGAGTGAAAGTGGATATAATGACCCATGAGATCGTAACCAAATAAGCACAGCCTTTAGACATGCCAACCCCCTTTCTTAGACAGGGCATCCCGAACAACTTCCATCCCGTTGCTGGAATAGCCTTTCCATGTCCTTTTTCCGGAGGGCTTAATTTTAACATTAAAAAAACTTCCCTACCGTATAGCGATAGGCCGGACGGGAGAACCGGTCCCGCCTTTGATTTTCAACGGAATGACCACGAATAAGAAAGAATAGACTTTTCCCCGGGCCAGTTCCTCCAGGTTGAGCATTTCCATGATCTGGATTCCCTGCTCGGCAAGCAAGAAGACGTGCACCTCCATGGATTTCGAGGGAACGACCTCATAAGCCGTGGTATCCGTCCCAGTCAGACGCATCCCTGCTTCAACCAGAAATCGCGCCGCCTCGAGCGTCACCCCGGGCACTCCTTCGTGGTCGTTAAAAAGACTGGGGTGATCCCAGTAGCGCGCCCATCCGGTTCTGACCAGGACCACATCCCCCGGCTTGATCTCCACTCCCTGAAAGGCTATCGCGTCCTGGATGTCTTTCCGGCTGATGGGATATCCTTTCTCCAGCACCCCCACTCTCTTGAGCGCTGGGATATCCAGAAGGACCCCGCGGGAGATGATTGGTGGAGTCTCCTCGATATTTCGTCGAGATAATCCCCGCAAAGAATCCTGCTCCTGGGCTGCTTCCAAGCCTCCGAATAACTTTCCGTCCTTCGAGATGTGCCCGACCGCATCCAGGTGGGTGCCTGTATGCCCCCCGAAAGCAAAGAGATCGTTGGCCGAGCTCCCTCCCCCTTCGAATTTTACATCTCCATGTTTCCTGGCCAGCCCGTAGACAAACGGAGGGTGTAGAGGATGGTGGGGAATTCCCGGATACCAGGGCTGCCCCAGGTCATAGATCTTCCCTTCGGTGATGAGACCTTTCAGCTCCGGCGTAAACATGGCATCCTTCCCTTATTTTCCCTTGAATTGAGCGGGGCGCTTGTCCAGGAACGCCTGGATTCCCTCGGACCGGTCTTCGGAAGAGAAACAGAGCGTTTCCGCCATGACTTCATAGGCCAGTCCTGCGTTCAGGGAAGACTGGGCAGCCTGATTGATGGCCTCCTTGCAGACTCGAATCGCAACCGGGGAAAGAGAGCAGATTTTTGTAGCGATGGCCAGCCCCTCCGGGTCCAGGTCCTTCAGGGGGACGGTCCGGTTGACCAGTCCGATCCGGTCCGCTTCCCGAGCATCGATGACCTTCCCGGTGAACATGAGTTCTTTGGCCAGCCCGGAGCCTATGAGCCGGGGCAGTTTTTGCGTGGCTCCCCCGCCGGGGATGAATCCCAGGAGGATCTCGGTCTGCCCGAATTTGGCATTCTCCGAGGCGATGCGGATGTCACAGGAAAGGGCCAGTTCAAGCCCGCCCCCGAAGCAGAACCCGTTGATCAAGGCGATGGTGGGAAGAGGAAAATTCTCGATATCGTTGTACAGCTTTTGGCCCAGGTTGTTCATGTGCTGGTACATTCCCAGGGGGGAGAAAGCCTTCAGGTCGTTCAGGTCCGCTCCGGCGACGAAAGATTGTTCTCCGGCCCCCCGAAAGAGCAAAACCCGGATTTCTTCATCCCTGCGGATCAGGTCCAAGGCTTCCCGGACTTCCCCGCGGGTCTCCCGGTTCAGGGCATTTCGTTTGTCCGGCCGGTTGATAATAATTTTGGCGATGCCTTTATCCTTCTCGAAGATTATGTTCTGGAAACTCATGAATCCCTCCCAGTAAAAGTTTCAGGTTGCAGGTCCCAGGCTACAGGCCACAGGCTTTTTTGCAGCGTGCGACTTGGGGCTTGTGGCTTGCGACCTCGGTCAGCTTTGCACCCTCAGCGGTAAATCTTTCATTTTCGGCCTGGGATTTTCCATAACCGGCTTTCAGCGATATTCAGCTCCTCCCGGACCACCCTCATCTCTTCAGCCTTAGGCGCAGGGATGGCCACAAGTTTGTCCGCAACTTTAAGCTCCCACCCCACAGCGGTTCTGATCTTCTCTAGTTCGGCGCCTGGATAAACTCCCCAGAGGTAGGCCTCCTTGGAGACGGGATCGAACTTGAACACCCCCAGGGAGGAGATGATCATCTCCGGCCCTGTATCCGGCCGGAAGCCCGCCTTGATCCGGCTGTCAAACCCATCCAGATACCCTGGAGTGGTGACGTAATCCACCCGGGCCGGGAAGCCATCTTTGGTCGTCCGGTCGGATAGCATGAAAAGTTTTCTGGAGTTGGCCCCGAGGTCCGCGGCCCCGCCGGAGCCTGCCAGCCTAGCTTTGGGATGCTGGTAGGGACCGATGCAGGTGGAGTTGATGTTTCCAAACCGGTCCACCATGGGAGCATCGATCATGGAAAGGGGAAGGTGTCCTGCAGCCAGGAACCCGCAGAGGGTGTCGTAGGTCTCCCCGGCGAAGGCCAGATGGGGGCTGAGAATTAAATCGGCGCCAGTATTGGGCATGACCGGGCAGTAGGTCCTCTCCACCCCGCCCCCTTCATACACGCAATAAATTTCCGGAGCATGGAGGCGTCGGGCGACGCGGGAAGCCACCATGGGCCAGTGAAAACCGATGAATAAAGCGTCGCCGTTTTTGATCTGCTTCGCCGCCGTGAGGATCATCATCTCGAAAGGAGTGAAATCTTCCATTATTCTTCCTTCCTCCAACGCAATTCCCCTTGTTTCTTCGCTCCCAGCCTTTTAAGGTATTCAGCCCGGTTCTCCACCCCGTACACCCATTCCTCCAGGAACTTCTGGAACCCCTCCACCGTCTTCGAGGCTTCTGCGTAGGCCGCCTGGAACCAGATGTCCCGATAGTAATGCTCGAATACATCCGATGGATGGGCGCCCCAGGGTTCATGCACCACAGCGCTCACCCGGAATCCCGGAAGGATGGTTTTGTACGGCTCCTTCAGAATGGCCGACGAGTCCGCGATCTCTTCTGCGGAGACGATGACCTTCTTTCCCGCGTTGGCCGTCGCCCGGATATCTCCCAAGGGACCCCAGACCTGGGCATTCCCTTCCGGGTCCGCCCGTTGAACATGGACAAGACAGATTTCCGGGGCTAGCGGCTTGACCAGGCAGACTTTCTCCCCCGAGAACGGCGATTCAATGACCCGGACTTTATCCGCCCCCAGGATGGAGCGGTGCTGGAAGATCCCGGTTCCCTCCAAAGGATACGTGGGCATGAAGGGCAACCCGTGCGCGGCGGCATAGATGGCCATGCAGAACGAGCCGAACGAGAACTCCTCCAGTTCAATCGGGTGGGGGATCCCTTTTTCTATCGCCCGGCGGAAGCAGTAAGCTGAGGAAGGCCCGGTCGGGTTCCAAACGTAAGGAGAGATGACCCTTTTGAGGCATCCGGCCCCGATCAATTGAACGGCGAGAATGTCCCCTGAGCTGCGAATCAGGGTCAAGTCCTTCTTCTTCTGGCGAATGATCTCGTGGGCAAAGGCATATCCCTGGTTGATGGAAAACCCGGAAATCAAGAAGCTTTGGCCGTCCTTTATGTGCTCGGCGACGGCCGCTTTCATGGTTATTAGCTTGTTCACGGATGTTTCCCTTCCATTCCTGCCCGTAGGGGCGACCCGCCGGGTCGCCCCTACGTCTTTTTTAATAGGCTTTCCACCAGTTTGAACTTCTGTACCTTGCCGCTCCCGGTCATGGGCCAGTCGGTCACAAAGTGCACTTCCTTGGGTACCTTGAAATTTGCCATCCTCTCTTTGCAGAAGGTGATGATCTCTTCCGGGGTGGCTTCCATGCCCTCTTTCAATTCAATGCAGGCGGTCACCCGCTGTCCCCATTTTTCATCCGGAAGGCCAACCACCTCCACATGCTTCACTTTGGGGTGACGGAAGATAAAATTCTCCACCTCTTCCGGAGAAATGTTTTCCCCTCCGCTCCGGACGACATTCTTGATCCGGCCCATGAAAAAGACCAGCCCCTTCTCATCGATAAACCCCAGGTCTCCCGTATGGAGCCATCCTTCTCCATCAATGGCCTTCGCCGTCTCTTCGGGCTTTTTATAATACCCCTGCATGAGATTCCACCCGCGGACACAGATCTCCCCCCTCTCGTTGGGCGGCAGGCTCTCCCCGCTTTGAGGGTTTACGATCTTCATCTCCACTCCGGGCAGCGGTTTCCCCATCCGATTCAACCGGTCTTCCAGCGGATCACGCCGGCAATCGGAGATGGAGCAGCAGGGGGAAGCCTCAGAGATTCCGTAGAGGTTGGTGATCCCGGTCACCCCCATCTTCTCGTAGATATCCCGGGGGGTCTGCGGCGGGCCGGTCGTCCACCCGGTCCGAAGGGATAAGCGGCTCCGGTCCAGGCCCGGTTCTTCCATCATTTTTGCATACATGGTCTGGATTCCAGCGACGGCCGTGCATTTCTCCCGTTCCATGACCGCCAGGGACTCCCGGGCATCGAAGGATGGAAGGGTCACGTTGCAGCTGCCATGCGTCAGGGCCGCCAAAAGCCCGTCTACCAATCCAGCATTATGGTAAAAGGGACAGGGGTTGAAATAACGGTCTTCCCGGGTAAGCCCGAGGCGCTCGCCGATCTCAAAACCGTTCCGTAGGATATTATTGTGGGTCAGCATGACCCCTTTGGGAAAAGCGGTGGACCCGGAGGTGTAGAGGATGCTCACCGTCTGGGCCGGGCGTACAGCCTCTTCGAGAGGTTTGAGGTCGATCTTCCGCCCCATCTGAAAAAGCTCCCTATAGGAATATGCCCCTGGTATTTCATGGGAGCAGACGGCAATAATCGCCTTAAGGGCGGGAAGGCGGGCGGAAAGGAGGTTTCCCGGAGAGGAGGCCGGGAGTTCAGGGCAAAGCTGCCCCAGCATATTCACATATTCCGCCTTTTGAAACCGGTCCTGAAGAATCAGAGCAGAGGCTTCCGACTGTTTGAGGATGTATTCCAGCTCCTCCGCCTTGAATCGGGTATTCACCGGGACGAAGACGGCTCCCAGATTGGCCAGGGAGAAAACCGCCACCACCCATTCGATCCCGTTGGGCAGCCA
>DASPRR010000366.1:0-2970 GCA_035624375.1 Thermodesulfobacteriota bacterium
AGGTATGCTTTCGCAGGGCTTCCTCCCTGCCCCGGGAGGCGATTTGCTCCCTTTCTTCTGGATTATGAAGATAATACGCCACCCTTTCGACGAGTTCACGGGGGGAACGATACTCGATGAAATGCTCCCCGTGTTTAAAGAGCAGGTCTTGGCTGTGTTCGATCTGGTTGGTCACCAGGAGACTTCCGCAGCCCAGGGCTTCGAAGACCCGCATGTTCACATCGTCTTTCACGCTCCTATTGAAGACGATCTTGGAGAGGCTGAAGACCACGCCCATGTCTTCAAAAAAGAATTTGCCGGTGAAAAGGTTGAACCGTCTCTTCAAAAGAGAGAGGAGCCTGGTTCTCTCCCGAAAGACCTCCTTCCCATCGTAGAAAAAATTCCCCCAGCGAAACCGTCCGGAATTTCCCACGAAGGAAATATCTAGAATTTTTGGCAGAGGGTGCTTGCGGTGAATCTCCGGGTCAAAGGCCAGGGGACACCAGCGGGCCGCGATTCCCGCCTTCCTCATGGCTGCGGCTCCCGGTCGCTGGGCGCAAAAGACGAAGTCAAAGTCCTTCGCCTTGCTCTGGCATCGTTCGGGTTTGACGTGGGTGTCGATGGCCCAGAAGAGAGACGGATGAAGGTCGGAACGGAAGCGGTAGGAACGCCCGTCGTCGATGTTCATGAATAAGTCGAATGCATCCGGACGAATGTCAGGAATCTCCTCCGGCTCAAAATGAGAGACTTCGTGCTTCTGGCTAAGGGCCCGAAGGCAATAAACTCCCGTTGTGTCCGGTCTTTGGGCTTTATTGAAAACGACGGCGATTTTCATCTATCCTTCTTCTTCACGGGCAGGATTTTTGGCCGGGACGCTTTGACGTCCATTCCACGAGTCCAGTTCCCGACCAATGGCCGAAAGAGGTCAGGTCCAGCTTGGGCAGGGAGACTTCCCTCCATATTTTGAGCATTTTCCAGAGGCGGATGTCGTCCAGCACCAGGAACGACCCTTCCCGCAGGGGGACCTGGCTAAAATTCTCCAGGAACTTCCTTTCGCCGACCCCGTCTTTGGCCGCATCGATGCATATCAATTGGGCCTGTTTAAGGAGGTCCTCATATTTCCGACAAATGTCGGGATCGCTCAGGTCGTCCAGAAATTGAACCAGCCGGCCGTCGGCAAAATCTTCTCTTCTTAAGGCATAGTCCGGGTGGGCTTTCCAATCCTGGATGTCGAAAGTGAAGAGCTTCGAGTCAGGAGGCAGGTATTTCTTCATGGCCAGGGCGGACAACCCCATGCTCGTCCCGACCTCGACGACCTCCTGGGGCTTCAGGGCAAGCACCAGACCCGCCAGTAGCTTGTAATGTTCCCCCGGCCATACGTTCGGATAATAGGGGGGATTCTTCATTCTCCGGCACAGGTCTTCCAGGTCCACTTCCCGGGCCTTGCCGATCGCATCCAGGGCGACAGAAATCAGGCGTTCGGAGGGCCGGGAAACGTCATCATCCAGGGAAAAAATCATCGAATACTCGGAATGCCGAGACTGAAAGGGGGGCGGCGGGATTTTCCGAATATCTTTACGAAACCATTGCATACCGATTTTCTCGTTTGATCAATGAAAATAGACTAGGATATCAAATGCAAGCCGCCCTGTATGTCTCCTTCAGACGCTCGGCTACCTTTTCCCAGGTGAATAGCTTTCTCACTCGGTCCAGGGCTCTCTCCCCCAACACCAGACGCCTTTCCGGATCCCGAAGAAGTCGAGCGATCTGATCTCCCAGCTCTCCCTCGTTGTTTGGCTCCACCAGGACCCCCGATTCCCCGTCCATGATCAACTCCGGAATCCCCCCCACCCGGGTGGATAGGACCGCCCGGCCGCAAGCCATGGCTTCACAAATGGCCACTCCGAAGGTTTCATCAGCAAGGCTGGGGAAAACCGCCAAATCGGCAAAAGAATAATACCTCGGGAGTTCGTGGTTGGGAATGAATCCGGTAAAGAGCACCCTTTCCTGGATTCCCAGGTCCCGGCACAAATTCTTAAGACTTTCTTTGGCCTCTCCCTCGCCGATGATAAGGATCTTCCAGGGGTCTTCCCGGGGCAAGCGGACTGCGGCTCTCACGAGCACCTGAACCCCTTTCAATCCAATGAGCCGCCCGGCGAAGAGGATCACCGAACTTCCTTCGGCGAATTCCAGCTGTCTCTTGAGGTTCATGTCCGGAAGAAGGGGACGAAAGATTTGCGGGTCGATTCCGTTGTAGATTACCCGCGGTACGATTCCGTATCTCTTCTGGATTTGGCTCGCATTGAATTGGCTGCAGCACACCGCCCGATCTACCGCCGGGATAAAGAACTTATCCCCCGGGAAAAAATCCGTTCCGTGGCTTCCCAGGATCACCTTGCAGTCGGTTTTCCTTTTCACCGCCCAAGACCAGGGGAGATCAAAGGGCTTATGAATGTGAACAATATCGAATTTCTCCCGCAGCAAATGGGAGTAAGCCCAGCGGCCAAAGGAGCATCTTTCCCCCATTTTGCGGAAGCGCGTGCCCAGGTTGGGGATCCGTTCCCTGGGCCAGAAAGGGAACAGGGAGATTTTTACCCCGGGGATATCTTTCAAAATTTTTCCCTTTCCCCCGAGGATATGGACCTCCTCACCCGTCCTGGCCAGCTCCCGGGAGGTTTCCCAGACGAAGGTCTCCACCCCCCCAAAGCGGCAGGTGGTGGTCAGGTTGTACATGGCAATCTTCAACCGGATCCCCCGATTCTTTGCGATAAAGAGGCATCCAGGATTCGTTCCGCCGCCAAACAGACTTCCTCCACGGTGATCTGCTTCATGCAAAAATTGTCCCTACAGTCCCGGTTCAGACAGGGCTGGCAGGTTCTTTCCTTTCTCAGGATCACCGCCTTATCGTAGCCCAGAGGACCGGTATCCTCCACGTTGGTGGGGCAGAAAAGCCCAATCAGGGGAACTCCCAGGCCGATGGCCATGTGCATA
>DASPRR010000409.1:0-5101 GCA_035624375.1 Thermodesulfobacteriota bacterium
CCCCTGGCTGTATTCACCAGGATGGCATGCGGCTGCATCCGGGTCAGCTGCGGAGCCCCAACGATTCCGGTCGTTTCCGGGTTCAAGGGGGTGTGCACCGAAACCACGTCGCTCACCGCCAGAAGTTCGTCAAGGGGAAGCAGGGGCACACCCAGGGCTTTGTCGTACCCGTCGGCGAGGTAGGGATCGTTGGCCACAACTTTCATCCGGAGGGCCTTGGCCCGCAGGGCGGTGGCCGTCCCGATCCTTCCTAGTCCAATGATCCCCAAGGTCGATCCGGCAAGCCTCCGGAGGGGAGTTGCAGCCAGGTAATTCCAGGGGACCAGGGTCTTCCGAAGCCGTCGCTCCGTGAAAGTCAATCCCCTGGCACAGGCCAGCATGAGAGCAATGGCGTGGTCGGCCACTTCATCGGTTCCGTAGTCGGGAACATTGCATACATAGATGCCTTTTTCGCCGGCAGCGGCGAGGTCCACATTATCGTAGCCCACCCCGCAGCGGACGATGGCCCGGCATTTCTGGAGGCGCCGGATGGAAAGGGCGGAAACCCGGATGGTGTGGAAAACGATCAAAGCGTCGGCGTCTTCGATTTTTCCCATAAGCCCGGATTCATGAATCTGTTCAAGACAGGGCACATCAGCGATCGGGGATAAGACCTTTTCCTCATAAACGGCAGGGGAGGAAACATAATCGGTGATGGGGACTTTGAATTTCATCCGCGGGTCCCTGGAGGAAATTTTTCAAGAATATGAAATTCTACCGCGGGAAGGCAAAAAAGGAAAAGAATAAAACTCCTTCTGCCCTTACTAATTGACTTTCCCAAACGATGTTCCTAATATTGAATCCATTATAGCAGGATACTGCCCCCTTCCTTTGAGGAGATAAAACGGGACGTCGCCCCCGGAGTCTAGGGGGGGATTTCTCGGGTCGGTCCTGCGATGATGAATGACGGAAATGAGATGAAAGATTTGAATCCCCTTTTGAAGCCGAGAACCATTGCCGTGGTAGGGGCCTCGGAGAGGTTCGGGGCCGGGTCCTTGGTGATCGAAAATTTGCAGGCGTTGGGTTTCCAGGGCAAGGTCATTCCGATCAATCCCCGATACAGGGAATTGTTCGGATTCCCCTGTTTTCCATCTCTTGCCGAGGTTCCCGGCGATGAGAAGATCGATTGCGTGGCGATCCTTCTCGGTTACGAGCAGGTCATTCCGGTTCTTGGGCAGGCGGCCAGAAAAAATATCCGCGGAGTCTGGGCCCTCGCCAGCGGGTTTGCCGAAACCGGTCCCGAGGGGGCGAAGCTTCAGGAGGAGGTGAAGCGGATCTGCGCCGAAAATGAGATTCAATTCTGTGGCCCCAACTGCATCGGCTACGCCAACCTTCGGGACCGCGTGGGGACCTACAGCGCTCCGATTTCTCCCACCCTGCGGAAAGGCGGGATCAGCGCAGTCGCCCAGAGCGGGTCGGTCATCCTCGCCTTAGCCAACAGCAACAGGGGGATCGGCTTCCATTTCCTGATCTCCAGCGGCAACGAAGCGGTCGTGGACCTGACCGATTATATCGAATACCTTCTGGAAGACGATCGGACTGAAGTCATTATCACCTTCATCGAAACCATTCGGCGTCCTGAGGCCTTTATTCGGGCATGCACACGAGCCGCAGTGTTGGGCAAACCCATCATCGCGGTCAAAGTGGGGCGTTCGGAAATGGCCCGGCGAGTAGCTTTGTCCCACACCGGGGCCCTGGCGGGGGTGGATGGGATTCAGGAAGCCTTGTTCAAAAAACTGGGGGTCATCCGGGTGGACGACCTGGATCAGCTCCTGGAGACGGCAGAGATTTTCGCCCGTTGCCGAAAACGCCAGCCCAAGGGGAATGGAGTTGGCGCAATTGCCGTCTCGGGGGGGGAAATCGGCCTAATCAGCGATCTCGCCGAAGGGCTTTCCCTTCGATTCGTTCCCTTATCCTCAAATGCCCAGGTTGAACTGAGAAAGCGGCTCCCCTCCTTTACTGCAATCGGGAACCCCCTCGACGGCTGGGGGGGCGGAGACCTTGTGGAAACATACCCCGCCTGCCTGGAAGTCTTGGCCAAAGAGAAGGAAGTGGACTTGATCGTGGTGTCCCAGGATTCATCGCCGGGAATGGCGGAGAAACAAGTGAATCAATACTCCGGAGTGGCCCGGGCCGCAGTCAAAGTGGCGGGAAGCGGAAAACCGGTAGTCGCCATCAGTCACGTTTCGGGGGGCCTGGATGCGACGATCCGGAACATCCTGGAAGAGGGGAGCATCCCCTTTCTCCAGGGAACCCGGGAGGGCCTCCTGGCCATCCACCATCTGATCGAATACGCCAAGTTTCAGAAAAATCGCAAGTGTAAAATGAAGGAGGGTCCCCCCAACCATCTAGAATTTTCAATATTTTTTAAGGTTCGCCAAGGTTGAAAGAAGTTTTCTGAAATGCATAAAATCTGCATGAGGAGCAACTCCATGAAAGTTCTTTTGTCTGGAAACGAGGCGATCGCCCGTGGGGCCTACGAGGCAGGGATACAGATCACCGCGGGGTATCCTGGGACGCCGAGTTCCGAGATCCTCGAAAATATGACCCAATACAAGCAGGTCTATTCCGAATGGTCAGTGAATGAGAAAGTGGCCATGGATATGGCCGCCGGAGCCGCTTACTCCGGAAGGCGGGCCATGGTGACCACCAAGCAGGTGGGGATGAATGTTCTCTCCGACTCCCTCTTTTACAGCGTTTACACGGGCCTGGAGGCCGGGCTCGTGGTCGTGACGGCCGATGACCCGGGGATGTTCAGCAGCCAGAACGAGCAGGATAACCGGCATTACGCCAAGCTCGGGAAATTTCCGCTCCTGGAGCCGGCCGACAGTCAGGAAGCAAAAGATTTTGTGGTGAAGGGGATCGAGATCAGTGAGAAATTCGATACCCCGGTGCTGATTCGGACGACTATGCGGACCTCTCATTCCAAGTCCGTGGTTACCCTGGGGGAAAGACCCAAGGAGAAGGGGAAAGTAGGTCCTTTCCCCCGAAACATGGAAAAATACAACTGCATGTGCCTGTATGCCAAGAAACGGCACCCCATCGTCGAGCAAAGGCTTTTGGACCTCTCCGCCTACGCCGAGGCCTTTCCCTGGAACCGGATCGAGTGGGGGAGCCGGGAACTCGGGATCATTTCCAGCGGAGTGGTTTTCGAATATGCCAAAGAGGTTTTCCCGGACGCCTCCTTTCTGAAGCTGGGCATGACCTTTCCTTTGCCGAGGAATCTGATTCGCCTGTTTGCCCAGGGGGTCAGAAAAATCCTGGTCATCGAGGAACTGGACCCTTTCCTAGAGGAACAGATCAAAGCCATGGGGGTCCAGGCAATCGGCAAGGAATACTTCCCGCCCTGCGATGAGCTTCTCCCCCAGACCATTCGAAAAATTGCCCGAGGAAAGGGCCTTTTGCCGAACCCCGAAGCCGAGCCGAAAGGCGCGGAGATTCCCGTGGCCCTTCCCAGCCGCAGCCCGGTCCTCTGTCCAGGATGCCCCCACCGGACCTCCTTCTACCTTCTGAACAAAATGAAACTGCCGGTGGCAGGGGACATTGGGTGCTACAACCTCGGAACCCTTCCTCCCTTCAGCGCTCAGCACACGATGGGTGCCATGGGGGCGAGCATCGGCGTTCTTCATGGGATGGGCAAATCGAGACTGCCGGAACATCCCGTATGCACCATTGGTGATTCGACCTTTTTTCATGCCGGAATTCCGCCGCTCCTGAACATGGTCCATAATAAAGGTATTGGGACGGTCATCATCATGGACAATCGAACCACAGCCATGACCGGCCATCAGGACCACCCGGGGATCGATAAAACCCTCATGGGAGAGACCACAAAGCGGGTGGACATTTACGGGCTGGTGAAGGCCATAGGCGTAGAGAAAGTTCTCCAGGTGAACGCCTTTGATGTAGGGGCCATGGAGGAGGCCCTCAAGGAATGTATCGCCTTTCCGGGAGCGTCCGTTCTCATCGCCGAGGGCGACTGCGTCTTCATCTCCAAAACCACCGGGCCGGCCCACGAGGTTGACCTGGACCTATGCACGGCCTGCGGCCTTTGCGCCAAGCTGAGCTGCCCGGCGATCATCCGCGTGGATGCGGTCCATGAAAAGACCAAGAAGAAAAAAAGCGCAATCCACCCTGTTCTCTGCAATGGGTGCGACGTGTGCGCGCAGGTATGTCCTACAAAGGCAATCCGGAAAGGAACGGAGAGCAAAGGGTATCTTTGAGGAGTTGAGATGACAAAAAAAGGCCTAAAATTTTTGATTTCCGGCGTAGGGGGACAGGGGACCGTCCTAGCCAGCGATATCCTTTCCGATGTGGGAATCTCTTCGGGCTACGACGTGAAAAAATCGGACATCCTCGGGCTGGCCGTCCGCGGAGGAGCAGTGGTGAGCCACGTCCGCTGGGCGGAAAAGGTGTACACCCCTGTCATGGAGGAAGGAAGCGCCGACTACCTCATCGGCTTTGAATGGCTGGAGACCCTCCGTAGGATAGCGTATGTCCACCCGGGCGGAACGATCCTGGTGAACGACTGCCGCATGGACCCGATCAGCGTGAGTTCGGGGGAGGCGGAATACCCAGATCGAGAAAGGATTCTGACGCTTCTCGAAAAGACCGCCAAGAACGTTGTGGTAATCCCCGGCCTCCAGACGGCCTTGGACCTGAAGGAAGCCCGGGTCCTGAACATCGTAATGATGGGTGCTCTCAGCGGGCTGCTGGCAACCGATCCAAAATTCTGGGAAGAAGTGATCCAGAGACGGGTACCCAAGAGATTTCTCGACCTTAACCGGGAAGCTTACCGGCGGGGCAGAGCCCTGGTTTAAACGGGGAGGGGATAGGGAGTAAGGAAAAATTTCCAAGAATGCAAGGCCGGCCGGCCCCGGTAGCGCGAAGCTGAATAAGCGAGGCCGAACAACGTACCGGAAAGGGGAGGAATATCAAGTCATGAAAATCATGATCATCAACCCGAACACTTCGGAGAGCATGACGGAGCATATCCGGAAAGAAGCGGAAAAAATCAAAAGACCCGACACCGTCTTGACCGTTCTCTGCCCCGACAAGGGAC
>DASPRR010000494.1:0-4639 GCA_035624375.1 Thermodesulfobacteriota bacterium
AAGTCGATAATTTTCTTTCCCTTGAAAAGCATTTCTCGATCCCCCTCGAATTTCTTGGAGGGGCGGGGAATTCCCCCGCCCCCGATGAAGTCATGACCCCCGGCAGAGCCGGGGATTTGCCTTAAGGATATTAGCCTTTGGCTTTCTTTTCCTCTAAAGCCCTCAGGATACGTTCGGGCGTGGCCGGATAATCAGTGACCCAAACCCCGATGGCATTGTGGATGGCCGACAGGATGGCGGGCGGGGCTGCGCTCGCAGTCATCTCCGAAAATCCTTTGGCTCCCCGCGGTCCGTTGGGGTGGGGAACCTCGACGATATCCCAGACCATCTCCCGGGGCATGTCCGCAGCGGTGGCGATGGTATAATCGGCAAGATTGTCGGGCGCATGTTCCATGCTGGGATAGTAAGGGGTGAAGTCTTCGGTCAAGGCAAACCCGATCCCCATCATGGCCCCTCCGTTGATCTGGCCCCGGCAAAGAAGCGGGTTGATTGCTTTGCCGATCTCATACACCTGGATCAGCTTGAGAACCTCCACCAACCCGGTTTCCGTATCCACTTCCACTTCGGCTACGCAGGCGCCGAAAGCCAGCGAGGCGATGGCGGTCATCTTCCCGGTTGCGGGGTCAAAGGCCTGTCCAGCCCCAGGGATGAAAGCTCCCGTTCCCACGATGAACTGCCCTCCCCAGTTGACCGCCCCTCCCACTTCCGCCATGGTTTTGGCCTTGGCCGGGGCCCCTTTGACAAAGACCTTGTTATCCGCCATCTCGATATCCGCCGGGTTGGCTTCCAAGGCCTCTGCCGCCCATTCCTTGATCTGCTTTTTAAAATCGGCTGCGGCCCGGATGACCGCGTTCCCGTCCATGAAGGTCACCCGGCTGGCAAAGGTCCCCGTGCACATCGGGCCTATGTCGGTGTCGAAATTATTGACGGTGATCGCTTCTAGGGGGACTCCCAGTTCGTCCGCGGCAATCTGCCGAAGGATGGTTTTGGAGCCCTGGCCGATGTCCACCGCTCCGACCAGAAGGTCCAGGGTTCCATCGGGTTTTAGCCGGATCTGGGCCTGGCTGGGGTCTCCGCCGCCTTTCAATCCCGCGGGATGGGTATTGCAAGAAATTCCGATTCCTCTTTTTTTCATCGCTCTCACCTTCCTCTCGAGCTCATGCCCTGGAGATGGGCAGGCAGTTTCACTCCCGCCAGTTCCGCCGCCCGTTTCATCGCTTCGATCAGCCCGGCAGCCACAACCTGGAATTGGGTTGCGCCCAGGTCGCCGTCCCGCCAGGCGTTAATGAAGCGAATTTCCCACGGGTCCATCCCAATGGTCTCGGCGATCCGATCCATCTGCAGCTGTTCAGCCGAGGTTCCATTAATGATTCCGAAACCGCGCATGGAGCTGGCCGGAGGCTTGTTGGTATAAACACAGGCTCCATCGATCCAGATATTTGGTATGAAAAAGGGGCCGCCAATGAGGATCGAATTTTTATCCACCACGTAGGGCCCCATCCCGGAGTAGCCACCGGTATCATGGAGAGTGGTGATCTGGCGGGCGACAATTCTTCCATCTTTTTTCACTCCATCTTTGAAAGTAAAGTACCACGCCCCCCGTTTCGTGGTATAGAGAGTCTCTTCTGCCCGGGTCAGGGCATACTTGACCGGTTTGCGGACCTTCAGGGCCATAAGCCCGGCCACATGGTCGCAATGAATGTCGTTCTTGGCGCCGAATCCGCCTCCCACCGTCCCTCCGATGTAACGGATTTTGTTCATGGGGAGGTTGAAAACGGCCGCCAGCATTCCCAGATGGAAGTAGAGGTCCTGGCTCACCGTGTGGATGGCCAGCCGGTCGGTTTCATCGATATAGGCCACCGAGACCTGGGGTTCCATGGGGGCATGGTCGTTCATCCCGTTGGTGTACTTGCCCTCCACGATGTAATCGGCTTCCCGGAACCCTTTTTCCACATCCCCGAGACGGATCTTCCGGGCGGGGCCGCTGTCGAACTGAAAAACGTTTCCTTCCGGGCGGACCAGGGGAGCCCCGGGCTTCATCGCCTCATAGGGATCGAAGACCGGAGTCTGCTCCTCGATTTCCAGCTTGATCTTCTCGACGGCCTCCATGGCCTCGTCCTCATCCACCGCTGCCACGGCGGCAATTCTTTCCCCTTTGAAACGTATATTTTCCGGGGTGAACACTGGCTGATCGGCAATCAGCCCATAAACGTTCGCTCCCGGAACATCCTTGGCCGTGATGACCCCCGCGACCCCGGCCCTTTTCTCGGCCGCGGAAACATCCAAGCGCCGGATCCTTCCCTTGTGAACCGGGCTGGTCAGGACTTTGATGTAGAGCATTCCGGGTTTCTGAATATCATCCACATAGGTCGTCCGGGCGGTCACATGCCCGATTCCATCATACCGCGTCATGGGTTTTCCTACGAATTCGGTCATGGCTCTCACCCCTTCCTCGGGCCCTGGGCAGCGGCCTCGACGGCTTCAACGATCTCGTTGTAGCATCCGCAACGGCACAGGTTTCCGGAAATGGCCTCAACGATCTCTTCCCGGCTCGGCTTGGCCTTTTTGTCGAGGAGGCCTTTGGCCGACATCAACATGCCCGGGGTGCAGAATCCGCACTGGGCCGCGTAGTGGTCGTGGAAAGATTCCTGGAGCGGATGAAGCTTCCCCTGTTTCGTCAACCCCTCGACGCTTTCCACTTTCCGCCCGGCCACGGTCAGAGCAATGGTCAAGCAGGAACGGATGGGCTCTCCGTCCAGCAGGACCGTGCAGGACCCGCATTCTCCCGTATCGCAACCCCGCTTCGGGCTGGTGACTCCCAGTTTTTCCCGCAGCACATCCAGGAGTGTGTCGGTCGGCTTGACCAAAGCATCCACGGACAAACCATTTAGAATGAATGACAATGGATATTTCATAATTGGGTTCCCTCCTCACTCCGCCTGGAGGCCGGCAGCCTGGGTCAAAGCCCGGGCCACCAGGGCTACTCCGGCTTTTTTCCGGTACCAGGCCGATGCCCGCTGATCGTCGATCGGGCTGCTGGCGGCCATGGCTTCCGCGGCGCATGCGGCGATGATCTCTTGATCCATTCCCTTTCCTTGGAGCATCTCTTCAGCCTTGGGGCATCGCAGGGGGGTCGGGGCAACCGAACCGATGGCGATCCGGGCTTCCCTGCACTGCTGGCCCTTCATTTCCAACCGGACGGCGGTATTCACAACGGAAAGACTCAACGCTTTTCGCTTCCCGAGTTTGAGAAATACGGTCTTCCCTTTGGAGGTGGGGAACCGAACCTCAAGGATCATCTCTCCAGGCTTCAGGACCGTCTTCCCGGGTCCGGTAAAGAAATCCTTCAGGGCAACCACCCGCTTCTTCCCGCCGACCAAACTAAGCTCCGCATCCATGGCCAGAAGCGGAGTGGCCAAATCGGCCGCCGGGGAAGCATTGGCCAGGTTGCCGCCGAGGGTCGCAGCCGTTCGCACGGCCGCCGTCCCCGCCTGCTGAGCGGCCTGAACCAGGGCGGAGGCTTTTCTGGCCAGGAGCTTGCTGGCGGCAATCTTGGCCATGGGCGTGGCCGCTCCGATGATCAATTTCCCTTTTTCCTCTTTGATGTAATCCAGACCGGCTTTTCCGATGTAGACCAGGACTTCCGGCTTGAAATGATAGGTGTTGATTTGAGGGACCAGGTCCGTTCCCCCGGCGAGAATCACTGCCCGTTTCTTGTAGTTCCCCAATAGCTTCACTGCTTCTTTCAAGTTGGCTGCGGCAAAATACAAAAATTCTTTCATATCCGGCCCCCTTTCGGTCGTTCAGAAAAACTCCCCTAACATCCCTCCAATGAACGAATCTTGGCTTGCTTACCTCCCTTCTTTTTGAATTCCGGCGGAAGAACCGTTTGGCCGTTTCCGGCCGCCCCCCAAATCAGTCGAGGCCACGGGTCATCGGCCTTACGTCAAGAGAAACCTCCGCTCGTGGCCATATTCCGAGGTCCCATGAATCCTTTCATTCCTTCCCGCACCGGAGGGGCATTTTTCGTTTTCTAGCTCCCCTTTTTGCCAAGGTATCAGGTCGTGCTCTGTGGAGGCAGAAAAAATTCCCCGCCGGACGGAATGCTGGTAGCATTCTAATACGCTGGGCCAACCAGGTCAAGTGTCCTGTCTTCCTTGCCCACCCCAGGTCTTAAAAAAAAGTCCTTCGAAAATAAGACCTCTGGAAAGGAGGGGGGATCTCATGGGGTTCAGGGTGGAGAAATTTGGATCATCATCCTGAGGCGGTGGTTCTTCCATGGGATCGGGCCTGTCCTGGGGGGATTGAAACGGAAAAATGCTTTGGCTCTCTATTCTGCTTGGAGGTATCTCCTCTCAGGCCTCTGCCTGCGGAACATGGGGAGGAGTTTCATGGAAGGATAAGCACCCGGCGAGCCTGATGATCCAAATTTCTCCACCCTGAACCCCAACAAGCACGAAAAACTGGGGGTGGGCAAGGAAGACAGGACAAGGAAGACAGGACACTTGACCTGGTTGCCTCAGCGTATTAGAATGCTACCAGTATTCCGTCCGGCGGGGAATTTTTTCTGCCTCCACAGAGCACGACCTGATACCTTGGCAAAAAGGGGAGCTAGAAAACGAAAAATGCCCCTCCGGTG
>DASPRR010000425.1:0-11303 GCA_035624375.1 Thermodesulfobacteriota bacterium
ACTCTCTTCTGGGTCAGCCGATCACCGAGGCGGCGGCGATCACCGACGGACAAACTCCCCAAAAACCGCTGGAAAATATTGCTGTCATCGCCCTCCGCTTCGCTGGTGGCACCGTGGGAACCGTATGTTGCGGCCGGCGGGTGCCCGACACCAGGAACGATGCGGTAATCTATGGTACAGGAGGCCGGGTTTGGCTGAAAGATACCCTGTATGAACCTCTGAAGGGTGGGCTTGAAGTAGTCAGCGATTCGGTGAATATGGAAGAGCCCTACGAAGGAGACCTTCTGTCCTTGTACCAATTGGAGATTGAAGCCTTCCAGCGGGCAGTTCATGGCGATGAGGAATTTGAGGCTTCGGGAATCGACGGTGTGCATGCTGTCCAGGTGGCCTCGGCCATTATCGAATCTGCCTCCACCGGCCGCACGGTCAAGATTGAACCCCTTGAAATATAGGCCGGGAATAACGAAGCCTCGGGTGAAAACAGGAATGAGGGAAAGGTCTGGCCGACCTGCATTGTCGTACCGGCCGGGCACCGTATCGGCCTCACCGTCCGGGGCAAGGATTACGAGTATGCAGGGGAAGGGCAAAAGCTCACCGCATTCGTAAACGTGATGAAGGGGTGCGGACTTTTTCTCCATGACGACCCTGTTGACCGGCCTCCGGAGGTTTACGGCGGGAAAGTGACCCTCTACGCTGGCGGAGATCAGGCAGCCTATGTGCTCCTTCCGGTTATCCCCCAGGGGAAAGGCACCCCGTAGGAAAAAGCCAGGGAAGAAAAATATTCGGAAGGCCAGGAATATAAGGCGCAGCCATCAGCAAATTGAGAAACCTTTTGACCTTAAGGAGGGTAAGGATCATGAAAGGAAAGAAAGCTGGAACGCGCCGGGTGTTTATCCTCTTGGCCATCATCGCCATGGCCATTGTCACATCGGTTCCTGCTCAGGCGGCCCCTTCGGGGGTAATAAAACAGGCCATCCACTGGGGCCTTTCGGCGGACTGGCTCGATCCGGCAACCAATCCGGGTCTGATCAGTGCCGCGATCACTCTTTACCTTTTTCATGACGCCTTGGTCAAGCCCATGCCTGAAGGAAACCTGGCCCCATCCCTGGCCGAATCGTGGACCATCAGCCCGGATGCCAAGGTGTATGAGTTTAAGTTGCGCCAAGGGGTGAAGTTCCACAACGGGGACCCCTTTACCGCGGAAGACGTGATCTTCAGTTTCTGGCGATATAAAGCGGCACAGGCCAAAACCATTCAAGGAAAGACAGAGAAGGTGGAAGCGGTTAATCCGTATCTGGTGCGCTTCCAGTTCAAAGAGCCTTTCCCTGATTTCCTGGAGTATTTTTTACCCAGCGGTAGTGGGATCGGCTGGATCGCCCCAAAGAAGTACATAGAGAAGGTGGGAGACGCGGAGTACAAGAAAAAACCCGTCGGATGCGGTCCATACAAATTTGTCGAATTTGTGGCGGGGGTGCGACTTGTGGCCGAAGCCTTTGAAGGTTACTGGAGAAAGACTCCCCATGTGCAAAGAATGGAGTTCCTCATCATTTCCGAGCCGGCTACCCGCGTGGCCATGGTCCGGAGGGGCGAAGTGGATATTGCCACTCTCATTCAGGGGGTTTTCTATGAAGACGTAAAAAAAGACTCCAAGCTCCGCCTGCTCCATCCCCTAAGCCCGGTGACCTGGATTGTTTACATCGGTCCCCAATTTGACCCCAAATCACCCTGGGCGGACCCCAGGGTCCGAAAGGCCGCCAGCCTGGCTATCGACCGCAAGAGTCTGGCTGACATTTTCATGCCCGGCTGCAAAGCCATGGGATCGATGGCCATGGAGGGTGATCCCTTTGGGATTCCTTTTCCCCCGGACCCTTATGACCCTCCTCAAGCGAAGAAGCTCTTGGCCGAGGCAGGATATCCGAAGGGATTCGAGGGGGGGAAATTTTATCCCTACCAAGGGGGCTATTGGCCATATGGAGAGCAGGTGATGACTTATTGGAAGGCCGTGGGCATCAACGTTGAGACTATACTCCTGGACCGCCCCGCCTGGTTCGCCAACCGCCAGGGCGGGAAGATGAAGGGGGTCCTTTTTATCGACCCCGCAGCGCTGGGGACCATCGGATCGCGCCTGGGGTACCTTTTCGGCCCGACCTCGTACGGCAATTACCCCGATATGAAAGCGCTTTGGGATCAATACCAAACAGAGGTCAACCCGAAAGCCAGAAAGGATTTGATGGAGCGCATCCAGAAGCTGATCCATGAAAGAACCATGTTCATTCCTCTGACCGATACGAATTCACCGGCGGCGTTTGGCCCCCGGGTGAAAGGGGACCCGTATAAGGTTCAACCCCTCATCTGGTTCACCGCTCCTTTCGAAGACATGGAACTGGTGAATTAAGATATGACGGTCACCCTTATAATCTGATATTTTGTTGATACTCCGTTCGCCCTGAGCCTTCGGCGTGAGCTCAGTCGAACGCTTGTCGAAGGGCGGGGGGGCCGGGGAATGAGTTTTTGGGTTTATATATTGCGCTGTGCCGACCGCTCCTATTACACGGGGCACACTGATAATCTTGAGAAACGGATTGTTGAGCATCAGAGAGGTGAGATAGAAGGCTACACTTCTGCAAGGCTACCCGTGACATTGGTATTTGCCGATGAATTCCCCACTCGTGAAGAGGCGATAGCTCGTGAACGGCAAATCAAGGGCTGGAGTCGGAAGAAAAAGGAAGCAATGATGCGAGGCGATTGGGGCGAGGTTTCCCGTTTAGCTTGCAGAAAACGCCCTTCGACAAGCTCAGGGCGAACGGGAGAGCGAGAAGGGTGGCACTGGAACAAGTAGGGTGCAGGAGTGAGCCCTCGGGATAACATTGTTCAAGGGGTAAAAAAGAAAATTAGGAATGGGGACATGCTCATTGGGTGGATTCTTATATTCTGTTTCTGTCTCTTCTCATCCGCCTGCTCCGCGCCTCAGATTCCCAAAACTCGCCTAAAAGCTGACAAAGAAATTTCATCCACGGCAAAGAACTGGTTTGCAAAGGGGGAAAAACTTTTTCTCCGGGGGAAATACGATGAGGCCCTGGAGGCGTTCGACAAGGCAATTTCTTTGGCCCCGAAATTCGCCCGGGCATATTACTATCGGGGGCTAGTTTGCACAAAAAAAGGCCAATACGATAAGTCCATCGAGGAATACAGTCTGGCTATTGCCACCGAGCCGAATCTTTCACCTGCCTACTATCTCCGAGGGCTCACCTACGGCCGCAAAGGCCACTTTGACCGGGAGACGGAGGACTATAGCAAGGCCATGGCCACGAGCCCAAATTTTGCCCCTCCCGTTTTTCCCGCCCAGCTGATTAAAAGAAACCTCACGGATGGAGAAATTGAATTACTCAGCCAGGCGATTACCCTAGACCCAAATTCTGCCTGGGGGTATTACAGCCGGGGGATTGCCTATCGGATGAAGGGGCAATGGGAATCAGCGATTCAAGACTTGGACCGAGCGTTGGCCATAGACCCCCATCATGCATGGGCTTATTACCACCGTGCGGCAGCCTGGAGGGCCAAAGGTGAATATGGCCGGGCCATGGAAGATTATCGCTTGGCCTTGGCCGAAGACCCAAACCTCTCCTGGGCGTACTACAACCGCGGATTGATCCTGCGCCACAAGAGCCTGTATGAAAAGACCGTGGAAGATTTCACCCGGGCCTTAGCTAGCGATCCCAATTATTCCTGGGTTTATTTCGATCGGGGGGTCACTTATGAAATGCAGGGCGCAGGCGATAAGGCCGTAGACGACCTAAGCAAGGCAATGGCGGTAGACCCATTTTTTTCTTGGACTTACTACCATCGCGGCCTTGCTTATCTCCAGCTCGGCGGAGGCAGGCAGGCTATTCTGGATATGCAGTCGGCTGCCAGACTGGAGAATCAAGAAGCCCAAAAATGGTTGAGCGAAAGAGGGCGGTAGGCAAAGGGGCCCTCTTGTCGGTTCTGGTCACGGCTTCAGAACTAACTTGCCCAGTACCTGCCCATTCTCAATCATCTGATGCGCCCGCGCGGCTTCAGCCAGCGGCAGCCGAACCGAGATCAACGGTTTGATTCTGCCTGCGGCAAAAAGGCGGAGCAACTCTTCGGTCGCCTCGCGTCGGCGGCGGCGGTCTTGGTCAAAGGTATGCATGGAAAACATCCGTAGGCTTAGGCTGTCGCCCATGCGTTTTCGCATCGCGCCCAGCACATCTCCTATCGGATGGCCGTCGAGCTGACCGTAGGAGACCACCAGTCCAAAAGGAGCGAGGCGCGCGAAATGGGTTACAAATCCTGCCCCCCCGATTGAGTCGAGGATCAGATCGACGCCCTTGCCGCCGGTCAACTCGAGAACCCGTTCGATCACGCTCTCCCCCCGGGAGTTGATCGCGGCGTCGGCCAGCGAACGCACAAACGCTGCTTTTTCCTCCGTATCCACCAAGCCGATCACTCGCTTTCCGGAAAGCTTTCCCAGTTGGACGATGGCGCTTCCGATCCCGCCGGCGGCGCCTGTGGCGAGCACCGATTCATAAGGCATTGCGCGCGGAGCGCTGTGCAGCAAATGCCAGGCAACCTGGTAGTTGGAAAGCGCGGCCGCCGCTTCCAGATCGGTCCCCGGCGGCAGCGGGTAAAGGGCCTCTGCGTCCGCCCCAAGGTACTCAGCGTAACAACCGGCGCGCACCGGAAGCTCGCGGGCCGAAACGAAAACCGGTTGGCCGATCTTCAAGGACTTCACCCCCTCGCCCAGGGAGACAATGGTGCCGCTCATCTCAATCCCCGGAATGGCCGGCAGCGGCGGCATCCAGGCGTACTCGCCCCGTCGGACCAGGACCTCAGGCATACTCACGCCGATCGTGTGCGCCCGGACCAAGACCTGGCCGGCAGCCGGGATCGGCGTCGGAGTATCCGTGTAGCGCAGGACTTCCGGCGGACCGGGGCGGTCGAGCAGAATGGCTTTCATGGAGGCGGGGATGGAAGGTTTCAATTCTGGATTCTTTCTTCCCCGGGGCATAGCGATTCTCCTTTCCTTCTGGATGAGTTATTACTATAGGCTAGAGATATTGGGGGGTCAAGAAGACGGGCTCCCCTTTCACTTTATGGATTCCTCCTTGTATTGGCCCGGGGGCCGGATCGGAACTCGCCGGCAGAATCGGCAGGAGGAGTCTTTCCTAGGAAGGGACTCCTGGCTTCCTCCAAGGGAGGCGAGGGCTGCGCCGGAGCTGGCCACGAAGATGGAGAGGAACACCTCGCCCGGTCTGATGGAATCGAGAGCGCCTCATTATGCCGGCGAGATCTGCTCCGGCCCCCGGGCCGACGGGAGCACTTCGGAGATTCGCACATTTTTTCCCCGCTCCGGGCAAAGCGAAGTAGAGGCCAAGGGCCCGTTGTCCTTGAATTGGGAATGTTGTATGATCCTGATAAAAATCTCAATTTCTCAGGAGTTGAAAAATGAAAGTTACGGAACACGTTCATGCCATCAAAATCCCCTTTCCTGCCTCCACTCGATTCGTTTATGCTTACCTGATCTATGGGAATCAGTTGTGCATGGTTGACAGCGGAATTGCCCCGGCCAAAGAAATGGTTTTTGACTACCTGCGAAAGACCGGGCGCGATCTCAAGGAGGTCCGGTGGATCCTTCAAACCCATTCCCATGGCGACCATATCGGTCTCAGCTCCGAAATCAAGAAAATTTCAGGTTGCCGAGTTGCTGCCCATGGAGCCGAGATAGACTGGATTGAAGATATCGATAAACAGTACCGCGAGAGGCCCACACCCACCTTTCGTACCTATGTGCAGAACGGCACGAAGGTGGATCGGGTGGTCAAGGATGGGGAGGTCCTCGACCTGGACGGCGGAGAAAGTCTGAAAGTGATCCATACGCCCGGCCATTCTGCCGGTTCGATCTCCTTCATTTATTCAGCTGATAGAGCGCTGTTTTCCGGAGACGCCATTCCGGCGGCCGGGGGGTTGCCGATTTATTCAGATGTTTTTGTGACCATCCAATCCATAAAGAAGCTGAAAGCGGTCAAACGATTAAAAGCCTTGTTCTCTTCCTGGCACGATCCCATCCAGGGAGAAAAGGTCTACCAAACAATGGACCAGGCTTTAGCCTACATGCAAAGGGTGCATGAGTTGGTGAGGAAGAAAAATGCGGATGAGCCTTCCCTGGAACCTAAGGAGTTAACTATCCGGGTACTAAAGGATCTGAGAATCCCCGAAAATCTCGTGAACCCCATTGTGATCACAACCATTGAAGCTCATCGAAAGGTGAGCCAATATCCCAATATTTTAGAGCCTAACCTGAAATAAGTTGTGGGAGTTAAATCCCTCTTTGAAAAAGGGGGGAAATGGGGGGATTTGCTTTGAAACGCCTTGGGGAAATCCCCCCTCGTTCCGTGAAGGTTTGAAAAAAAATGAATTTCAGCCGTCACCCCGGTGAAAACCGGGGTCCAGTTAATTCCTAGGGCTGTGAAAACGCTGGATTCCGGCTTTCGCCGGATTGACGTGAAAAAGAACCAAATCGATTTTTTCACAGCTTCCCATTTGCAAAGAGGGGAATCCTATTGACGGACAAGCTCCTAATCCACTAAGGGATTTTTCTTTAATAAGGAGAAGGTTATGGAACCTTACATGAAAGAAAACTGGTTTACTTACTTTCCCGATAATTACCGCTGGTCTGCCGGGCTGATCATCGCCCTGGGCACGGCCCCCTGGGGGTCCAGCGATCTTGGTGAAGTGGACCGGGTGGGGAAAAGGCTCAAGAGCAAAGTGGGGGATGACGAAGCGTGGTTCATCGAATGGACCCGCAAGGGCGAAGAACTGGAAAACCTGGCCAAGGAAGCTTCGTCCAAGAATCGGTTCATCACCGCCAGCATTTTTAACTTCCGCGCCTGCATGTATTTCCAAACCGGAGAACGTTTCCGGCAGCCCAAAGACCAAAAGGCCCTTGATGCTTTCAGGCGCGCCGTCGCCTGCTTTAAAGAGGCCGCCAAATACGTGGACCATCCTTCGATCGAATCCGTGGAGATCCCTTATGAAGGAGGAAAATCCTTGCCGGGCCTCTTCGTCAAGCCATCGGCTGACGCCAAAGGTCCCTTTCCCACGGTGATCTTTTTCGATGGCCTGGATGTGACCAAGGAGTATTGCTATTTCTGGGGAGTACGGGACCTGGTTCGCCGCGGTCTGGCTTGTCTCATCGTGGATGGTCCCGGGAACGGGGAGAGCATCCGATTCCGGGGTTTGAAGCTTCGGTACGACATGGAGGTTCCAGCGGGGGCGGCAGTAGACTACCTGGAAGGCCGCAAGGACGTCGATGCGAAGCGGATCGGCATCATGGCTCTCAGCCTCGGCGGTTATTATGCGCCCCGGGCTGCGGCCTTCGAAAAAAGGCTCAAGGCCTGTGTGGCCTGGGGAGCCCAGTATGACTACCACGCGCTATGGAAGCGGCGCATGGAAGTGGCGTATAAAACCCCGCTTTCCGTTCCGCCCGATCATATCCAGTGGGTTCTGGGGGCGAACTCCATGGAGGACGCGCTGAAGCGGCTTGAATCTTTCAAACTCGCGGGTATCGCGGAAAAGATCGAATGCCCTTTCCTGATGGTCCATGGCGAAGAGGATGCCCAGGTGTCCCTGGCCGACGCCCAGGCCTGCTTTGATGCCGTCGGTTCAAAGGACAAAACCCTCCGGGTCTTTACCAGCGAAGAAGGCGGCTCGCAGCACTGTCAGAATGACCGATTGGGAGTCGCTATTCCCTACATGCACGACTGGTTAGCCGAGAAACTAAAGGCCTAAACTCAATCGGAGGCAGTCATTAAGGGTAGGCCTTGTTGGCGAAGTACGTAATTCGTCGCGAGTACGGTCAAGATAAGGAAGATTGAGATTTGCCAAGAAATGTTGTTTAGGCAACCCGTCCTTTAAATCCCCCCCCAATTCCCCTTTGATAAGAGACTGCGTCGTAATCCGTTCAAGGTTCGACGAGCTCACCACGAACGGATTATGAGCTCATTACAATTCAGTCACTTATCCGCTCGCCCTGAGCCCGTCGAAGGGCGACCGGGGAATTATGACACAGTCTCGAAAGGGGGTCAGGGGGGATTTCCAGCTGGGGCGTGATCCTGGGAAAAACCTGCTTGCTGGGGTACGGCTCTACCAATCGATGAGTGATTTCCCAAAAGCAATTTCAAATTCGCATGAACTTCAGGGGAAACTTCTGGAGGGCTCGAGCCCCCTTGGGAGTGATTTCCACAAGGTTTCCCACTTGAAGGCCCCTCTTTCCGTCCCGGGTCACTACGTTGGGCTGGATGACCAGAAGCATTCCCTCCCGCACCACAAATTCATTCTGGGGCCGGCGGATCATGACCGCATCGATGTCGACACGGGGAGGCTCGATCAGAAGACCCCAGCCGTGTAAAGTGGCATCAAAGGTGGTAAACCCCTCCTCCTGGATGATTGAGGCGGCTTTTTTGACATCATCGTGGGTCGCCCCCGGTCTGAGCGATTTTAAGACTCGGGTGTACGCCTCCAGGGCGACGTCAAACATTTTCTGGTAAATGGGGGTGGGAGGAATGCCCACGGTAATCGGCCGGTGTGCCTGTCCGGCGTACATCTCGTAATCCGCGGAGAGCTCGGTGAGAATAATGTCCCCCTTGCCCACCTTTCGGTGAGAGGGAAATTGGCCGGGGAAGATCAGGTGGGGTCGGGACATGGACGTTGACCCGATGAATATGAGCTTAATTCCTCCCCCCTGCGGCATGTAGCTATTGGCGATGATGCCGGCCAGCTGAAAATCGGTCATTCCTGCCTTCCCCTTTGTCTCCAGGGCCTCGAAGGCCAGGTCGGTCAAACCCGCACCTTTGCGGAACCAGGCGAGTTCCTCCCGGCTTTTGATCAGGCGGACCTCGGCCAGGAGGTCCGTCGCGTCCACGAAAGAGGCGCGGGGAAAGGCCTTGTGCCAGTGATCCAGCGGTCCAAACGGGAGGGACCCATAGAGAATCCCCCGAAGGCCCACCAGGCCGATTGTGCCTTTCTCCAGGCCGAGCTCGCGGATGCGTCTTTCCACCGCGCCCCCCGGATCATAGTCCACCGCATCTGTCCTGGGGAAAATGCTCATCCGCTTGGCATAGGGGAGATAGAGGCGGTTGGAAATGTGAAGACTCGGTTCCCCCTCCAGCGGAAAGACCGCATAGCTGCTCACCGGATCCTGGTAATTCGATACGTACTTTACATTGGCATGATTGCTGTTGTTGCTGCCGGAGTCTCCGTAAAGGACCAGGACATCGATTCCCTTCTCATGCATGCGCTTCCGAATTTCCCGGAATCGCCGGTCGTACTCGCCTTTGGAAAAACGCGGATGGTCTTTGGCCAGACCCACGGGTAACCCTCCATTTCGCTGTAAGGGCAGGTTAAGTCATTTGGTCAGTTCTATGTCCTCAAAGGGAGCAGTGAACCACAAGAGCGGCTGAACTCTGTAAGGATTCCCTTTTACCCGGGGGCCAAACCCCGCCGGAGAATTGGTTGAAGTCAGCGGAAGCCACATGGTTCGATCATAGGTCATCTTCTGAATCCGCGCGATCAGTTCCTTCCTGGCCTTGGGCGAATACTCCCGCTGGTATTGATCCCATAGGGCCTGCAGGTCCGGGTAGTTGCCATAGGACCCCGCACCGCTGAAAAGATAAGCCAGCCTTGCTCCGATCGTCGGGGCGATGGGATTATCCACGAAAAGGCTCCCCTTCATCTTTCCGGCGTCCCTCTGGGCCAGCCACGCAGGGCGATCCAGAAGAGCCAACTCCACCGAAATCCCCACGGCTTTCCAGTTAGTGGCAATTTGCTCCCCGTATTCCCAATAGCCCCCGTAGGGGTAAAATTTTCCTCCCTGAAACCCCTTCGCATACCCGGCCTCGGCCAACAGCTTTTTAGCCTGCGCCGGGTCGTAGGGGTCCGCAGCGAAGTGCTCTGCCATGGGATCACCATCCAGTCCGAGGGAACCGACCCCGCTGCATCCGGGCATGAAAATATCGGCCAGCGTCTTCCGGTCTATGGCCAAGCTCGCAGCCTTCCGCACCCGCGGATCAGCCCACGGAGATTTGGGGTCCCACTGCGCCGAAATGTACACCATCCACCGGGTTGGGCTGAGAGGTTCGAGAAGTCTAAGGGCCGAATCTTTTTTAACATCTTCATAAAAAACGCCCTGGAGGAGCGTAGCCACATCGACTTCCCCCCGGCGGAGCATGGCCACGCGGGTGGCCGGCTCGGGAATATAATGGAATTCCATTCTTTTCACCTGCGGGACCTTTCTCCAGTAGTCCTCGAAAGCCTCCCCCACCAGCCTGACCCCCGTCAGGAATTCCACGAATTTGTAGGGCCCGGCCCCCACCGGGTTCCTCTTGAAGCCCGCATCTCCAACTTTTTCAACATATTTCTTGGGAACGACCCAGCCGATGGTGGTCGCTCCGGGCAGAAAATAGTCCAAGAAATCGGGCAAGGGTTCCTTGAATTGAATCCGGACCAGGTGCTCATTGACTGCCTCCACTTTTTCGGTTCGCCCATGGAAAAATTTGGCCAATGCCCCCTTGTACCGAGAGTAACTGAAAACCACATCCTCCGCAGTCAAAGGATCGCCGTTGTGAAACTTTACCCCCTTGCGCAGCTTGAATTCATAGACCTTGAAATCCGGGCTGATGCTCCACGACTCGGCCAGGCAGGGGGTATAGTTCCCTTCGGGCATGGCTTTCAACAGGGCATCATGAAAAAAGTATAGCGGATGGTTCGCCGTGGTTACATAGCTGGCTGTGGAAGGGTCTAGCCAGTCCGCCGAGAGCCCCCAGTGGATGGCCTGTTTCAGAACCCCCTGCGGGGGAGCGGCCATCGCGCCGATCGACATCAAAAAGAATGCTCCGAATGAAAGCGAGACCCATAACCTCCCTAACCCGGTATTCCAGCTTTTCATTCCCTTTCCCCTCCCCAACAAAAAATCCCCGATATTCGGCCCAATCCACCGGTTTCTTGAAAACCGCCGTTGCCTTTTGACTCTCTTAGCATTTGATTGAGGGGAGTCTAACAGATAACGAGGGGTGTATCAAGAGAGAAAACCTCAAGCGGAAGTCGCAGGTTGGGAATTAAATGATAGAAATGTTCAACGTCCGCCCAGCGGGTCCTTTGCCACTTCGCTGTCCAGATTCATCTGAATCATCTTGAAATTGCGGGTTTCATTTTATACAATTTGAACTCCTGGAAAGACCCCGCCGATCCTGAAATTGGCTGTATCGAACGCGGGGGCCCGAAGGGAA